>PNNE01000159.1 GCA_013824055.1 Rhodobacter sp.
TTTCTGCAATTGCCGCAGTTCTTTGAGCGACATCGCCTCGAGATTGAAATCAGCCATTGGGCCCTCGTGTCCTGAATGATGCGTCCGGGATAGCCGTCAGGTCGCAAAATCGCAACTCCCACGGAGGTCACCGCGATAGGGCAGGGGGATAAGGTTGGCTTGAGCCGCTGGGTCGGCGGTTTCGCAAACGCCTCAACCAAGTTGCCTTTGCCAGGAAGGCCGAGTTCTGCGAGAGCCCCAGGTCGCTCCCATCCCCGGTGCCATCCCTTCGACTGACAATCCCCTAAGCCTGTTCGGCCTCTGGCGCGCAACCCCGCGTCAGTCCGGGCCGTGTTGCCCCATTGGGGCTGCCCGCTCCACCCCAGCCCTCTGGGGGTTTCCGGTCGCCGGTCCGTCTCCCGTGCACGCCTCAGCCGACAGGCTTTTTCCGGGTCTTGTCGAAGGGACGGTCCCAGGGACAGGAAACACAGGAGCTACAAAATGCAGAACATCGTCATCCTCGCCGGCAACATCGGTCAAAAGCCCGAAGTGCGCTCGACCCAAAGCGGCACGAAGATCACCAACTTCACCCTCGCCACCTCGCGGCCGCGCCTCTCGGAAGGTCGCGTGATGCGCGACGAGAACGGCTACCGGGTGATGGACACCGAATGGCACCGCATCACCTGCTTCAACGGTCTGGGCAAGACCGTCGCAGAGCACTGCGAGAAGGGCATGAAGGTCCTCGTCCACGGCCGCATCCACTACACGAAGTGGACCGACGCAACCGGCACCGACCGCTACGGCTGCGAGATCATCGCCGAGAAGGTCGACTTTCTGAGCCGCCCGAAGTCGGCCGAGAACGAAAACCCCGATCTGGTCGACCGCGACGACGAGATACCGTTCTGAAGAGAACGGGGTCTCCCCCTCGGGCCCGGCGGGGAAACCCGCCGGGATCTGTCGTTTTCGGCCCAAAGCGGACGGTCGGCAGTCAGTCTCCCTTGCAGAACGTCAGCCTTCTTGTGTGTCCAGAAACCTGTATCCGATTCCCGGTTCGGTCGCGATGAAGCGCGGGTTCGTGGCGTCGTCGCCCAGCTTTTGCCGCAGCTGTCGGATGTAGACCCGCAGATACTGGCTGTCCTCAACATGCGCCGGACCCCAGATTGCCTTGAGGATCATCTCCTGCGTGACAAGGCGTCCCCGATGGCTGGCCAGCATCCATAGCATGTCGAACTCACGCCGGGTCAGATGGAGGGGTCGGTTGTCCAGCGTGGCGGAATGGTCGGTCGCATCAATCGCCAGAGGACCGATCCTCACAGTCGAGGGGAAGGTTTCGGTTGCCCGGTCGCGCAGAAGTCCGCGCACGCGGGCCAGGAATTCCTTCACGCCGAAGGGTTTGACCACATAGTCCTGTGCGCCTGCATCCAGCGCCTCGACCTTGCCGGCCTCGTCGGCGCGCACAGAGAGGATCAGGACCGGCACCTGGCTCCATCCCCGCAGGTCGCGCAGGACCGAAAGGCCATCGGCATCGGGCAGGCCCAGGTCAAGCACCACAAGGCCTGGGGTTTCCCGGGCGGCGGCGGCAAGACCCTCGCGGGCTGTGGCTGCTTCGATCACACCGTAGCCCTCGGCCTCCAGCGCCACCCGGAGAAACCGCCGGATGGGGGCTTCATCGTCGATGACCAGGACGCGGGCGGCGGTCATGCGGAAACCTCGGGGTTGTGGAGCGCCAAAGAGATCACCATGCGGGTGCCGGTGCCGTCCTCGGACCCCGCCTCGGCCCGGATCGTGCCGCCCATTGCCTCGACCAGGCCCTTGCAGATGGCGAGGCCCAGGCCGGTGCCCGCGCGCTGGCGGTCGCCGATTGCCACTCGGTAGAACATGTCGAAGACCCGGCCCCGATCGGCCGACGGGATGCCGGGGCCCCTGTCAGCGACGAAGATCTCGACCCGCACGTCCTTCAGCGCCGCACCGATGGTGATAGGGGACCCGTCGGGAGAATACTTGGCGGCATTGTCCAGGATGTTGACCACAACTTGCTCCAGCAGAACGCCATCGGCCAAGATCAGCGGCAGGTTTGGTTCAAGGTCCACCTGCACGTCGTGCCCGCGGAGCACACCCTTCATGCGCGCCCGCGCCCCCCCTACGATTTCGGCCGCTTCCTGCGGGGCAAGACGGGGCTTCAGCGCGCCATGCTCGAGACGTGTCATGTCGAGCAGGTTCTGGACATAGCGGTCCAGCCGCTCGCCTTCCTCGCGGATGTTTTCGGCCAGGTCACGACGGGCCTCGGCGGGCAGGTCGCTGTCGGCCAGATGCCCGGCCGCGCCGATGATGGTGACAAGGGGGGTGCGCAGATCGTGGCTGACGCTGTTCAGAAGGGCCGTGCGCAGGCGTTCGGTTTCCGTGGCGAGCTGGGTGGCCGCAAGGTCCTCGGTCAGCCGCAAGCGTTCCAGGGCCAGTGCGATCTGATCCACCAGAGCGTCCAGAAGCCGCCGGTCGGTGCGGGCCAGCTGACGGTCATCCTCATAGGCGATGCCAAGGACACCCAGACGTCGTTCGCCCGCGATCAGCGGCAGGAAGAACCAGCGGGCGGTGGGCAAGGTGTTCGAGCCGCGACCGGCGGCCTCGCCCTTTTCCCAAGCGAACTGGGCGGCGGACTGGTCGCGGACCTCAAGCCGGTCCTCGGGCGGGAAGCCCCCCACCACCTGCAACTCTGCCCCGCGCGGCATCAGAAGCACCGTCTCGCAGCGCAAGGTTGTCGCGACGTGGCTTACCGAGGCCCAGATCACGTCGTCGGCCGTGGCTGAGGCCGCGACGCGGCGGCTGAAGTCATAGAGCTTGTTCGTGCGGTCCGAGATGGCAGTCTGCGCTTCAATCCGTGCCCGCAGCCGGGCGGCGAGGTTCCCCGTGATCAGAGACGCAACAAGGAACAGGCCCAGTGTCAGGATCTCGCCCTGCCTTGATACCTGAAAGGTGTAGCGTGGCTCGGTGAACAGGAAGTTGTAGGCGAGGAACCCGAAGACGGCGGATGCCAGTGCCGGGCCAAGGCCCCTGCGACTGGCGACGAAGACCACCGCGGTCATGTAGATGACGCTAAGGCTGGCGATCGGGAACAGCTGATCGGCGGCAAAGGAACAGGCCGAGGCGACGGCGACGGCAAGCGCCGCCTCGATCCAGCCCCTGGGCTCGGCCCCCAGGAGTGGCAGACGCAGGCCCAGGGGCTTCGTCCGGTCTTCAGGTTCCGAGGCAAGCGTGACCTCGAACGGGCCCGAGCGGCGCAGGAGGTCCGCCGCCACATCCTCGCCGCCTAAACGCAGCCAGAAGGGACGTGGGCGAGGACGGCCGATGACGATGCGGCGCACGTTGCGGGTCTTGGCATAGTCGAGGATCGCTTCGGCCACATCGTGCTCGGCCTCAAGCGTGGCCAGTTCCGCGCCAAGGCGTTCGGCCAGGCGCAGGCTGCCCGCAAGGCGGTCCTTGTCGGCTTCCGGCAGCGTTTCTGCCCGGGCCTGCATCACGTTCAGCGCAATCCAGTCGGCCCGCGCCCGGTCGGCGCTGCGTTTGGCGACCCGGATCGCCTCACGCGCTGCGGGGCTTTCATTGATGCAGACGAGGACGCGTTCCTGCGTGGGCCAGGGCCCGCTGATCGCATTGGCCGCCATGTGTTCGCGCAGTTGCGCATCCACCCGGTCGGCGGCAGTGCGCATGGCAAGCTCGCGCAGCGCGGTCAGGTTGCCCTTGACGAAGAACGACGACAAGGCGCGCGAGGCCTGGTCGACCGGATAGACCTTGCCTTGCTTCAGGCGCTCGACCAGCTCGTCCGGCGGCAGGTCGATCAACTCGATCTCGTCGGCCAATTGGAGCGCGTCGTCGGGAACGGTTTCGCGAACCCGGACGCCGGTGATCCGCGCCACGGTTTCGTTCAGCGTCTCGATATGCTGGATGTTCAGCGTGGTGTAGACGTCGATCCCGGCGGCCAGAACCTCTTCGACGTCCTGCCAGCGCTTGTCATGGCGGCTGCCTTCGGCGTTCGTGTGCGCAAGTTCGTCGATCAGCGCGAGGTCGGGCCTGCGGGCGAGAAGCGCATCAAGGTCCATTTCGGTCAGCGCGCGGCCCTGGTAGATCACGGGCTTACGCGGTAGCTGGGTCAGGCCTGAGAGTTTGGCCTGCGTCTCGGTCCGGCCATGCGTCTCGATCAGCGCGGCCACCACGTCGCGGCCTTTCTCGACCTCGCGGTGGGCGTCGTCCAGCATGGCCCAGGTCTTGCCGACACCGGGGGCCGCGCCAAGGAAGACCTTCAGCCGCCCCCGCCCCTCGCGCGTCGCATGGGCGAGGAGAGCTTCGGGTGAAGGGCGGAGGTCGACGTCCGTGGTCATCAGTTCCCAGCGGGGGGCATCGGGAAGGCCTCGTCAAGCGCGATGTTGGTCAGAAGCACGTTGACGCGGGGTTCGCCGTAAAGGCCAAGGGTGCGGCCTTGGACGGCGCCCTCGATCATCGCCCTGATGGCCGCCGGATCAGCCCCGCGCGCGGCGGCGATCCGGTCAGCTTGTGCAAGGGCCGTTTCTGGCGAGATGTCGGGGTCGACGCCCGAGCCCGAGCTCGTCACCGCGTCGATAGGCGCGGGGCTGCCGTTCAGCGCCTCCCACGCTGCGCGGCGGGCAGTGACATCGGCGATCAGCGTGGCGGAGGTAGGGCCATAGTTCGTGGCCCCGGTTCCCGCCGCATTGTAGTTCGAGGCCGACGCGCGCGGATGCAGGTAGCCAGTGCCCGCGAAGGGCTGGGCGATGAGGGTGGAGCCGACGCTGGTGCCGTTCCGCTCGATCAGGCTGCCGTTGGCGGCGGCGGGGAACAGGCCCTGGGCGATGCCGGTCATGGCAAGGGGATAGGCCAATCCGGTCAGGATCGTGAAGAACACGGTCAGGGCGATGGCGGGACGAAGATGGGACAGCATGTTCCGGGTCCTCAGGCAAGACGAAGGGCGACAAGGGCAAGGTCGATGGCCTTGATCCCGATAAAGGGCACGATCAGGCCGCCAAGGCCGTAGATCAGCAGGTTCCGGCGCAGAAGGGCCGCCGCCGTGGAAGGCCGATACTGCACCCCGCGCAGAGCCAGCGGGACCAGTGCCACCAGGATCAGCGCGTTGAAGATCACGGCGGACAGGATGGCACTGGTCGGGGAAGCGAGGCCCATGATGTTCAGCACCCCCAGCCCCGGATAGGCCGCGACGAAGATCGCAGGCAGGATGGCGAAGTATTTCGCCACGTCGTTGGCGATGGAGAAGGTCGTCAGCGCCCCGCGGCTGATGAGGAGCTGCTTGCCGACCAGCACCACCTCGATCAGCTTGGTCGGATCGCTGTCGAGATCGATCAGGTTCGCGGCCTCCTTCGCCGCCGGGGTGCCGGCGTTCATCGCCACGCCTACGTCGGCCTGGGCGAGGGCAGGCGCGTCGTTCGACCCGTCGCCGCACATGGCAACCAGCCGCCCGCCCGCCTGTTCGCGGCGGATGAGGTCAAGCTTCATTTCGGGCGTCGCTTCGGCCAGGAAGTCGTCGACCCCAGCCTCGGCGGCGATGGCGGCGGCGGTCAGGGGGTTGTCGCCGGTGATCATCACCGTGCGGATGCCCATGGCCCGCAACTCGGCAAAGCGGTCGCGCACGCCGGGTTTGACGATGTCCTTGAGGTGGACGGCACCCAGGATTTCCGTCCCCTCCGCCACGAGGAGAGGTGTGCCCCCCGACCGCGCGATGGCATCAACCTGCGAGGCCAGCGCGCCGGGCGGGGTTTGGCCCGTCAGCCGGATCACGGCGTCGATGGCCCCCTTGCGGAAGGACCTGCCACCGACATCAAGGCCCGACAGACGCGTCTGGGCCGTGAAGGCCACGGGTTCTGCCCCCTTCGGCATCGCGGGAACCGTGCCCAACACCTCGCGCGCCTTGTCGACGATGGACTTGCCCTCTGGCGTCTCGTCGGCCAGCGAGGCCAGCGCCGCCGCCTCGGCCAGACGGCGAAGCTCCACCCCCGGCGCGGGGATCAGCGCGTCGGCCATCCGGTTGCCGAAGGTGATCGTCCCGGTCTTGTCCAGAAGGAGGGTATCCACATCCCCCGCCGCCTCGACCGCGCGGCCCGATTTGGCGATGACATTTGCCTTCACCAGCCGGTCCATCCCGGCGATGCCGATGGCCGAAAGCAAGCCCCCGATGGTGGTCGGGATCAGCGTCACGAACAGCGCGCCCAGCACGATCACCGGGATCGCGGTGCCGGAATAACTGGCAAAGGCGGGCAGCGTGACCACGACGAACAGGAAGATCAGCGTCAGCCCGACCAAGAGGATGTTCAGCGCGATCTCGTTCGGGGTCTTCTGCCGCTCGGCCCCCTCGACCAGCGCGATCATGCGGTCCAGGAAGCTTTTCCCCGGCTCGGCGGTGATGCGGACCACCAGCCAGTCCGAGACGATGGTCGTCCCGCCGGTAACACCCGATCGGTCGCCCCCTGCCTCGCGGATCACCGGCGCGGATTCCCCGGTGATGGCGCTTTCGTTGACGGAAGCCACGCCACGCACGGCCTCCCCGTCAGTCGGGATGATCTCCCCCGCCGCGACGTAGACGAACTGGCCGGGCCGGAGCGCGGTCGAGACGACCTCTGTCGCGCGGTCCGGGCTCTCGTCGGGGTCAGAGAGGAGCCGCACCCGCGTCTCCGACTTCGTCGCCCGCAGAGTGTCGGCCCGCGCCTTGCCGCGGCCTTCTGCCAGCGCCTCGGCGAAGTTCGCGAAGAGGACGCAAAGCCAGAGCCAGGCGGCGATGTGCAGGGAGGTGCCCGCACCCGGCACGCCTGTTCCAAGGTCGCGCAGTCCCAGCATGGTCGTCAGCGCCGCCACCACGCCGGTGACGAAGATCACCGGGTTCTTCCACAAGACGCGCGGGTTCAGCTTGACGAAGCTTTCCCGGATCGCGGCGCTGTAAAGGCCGCTCATGTCGGCCGTCTTTTGATGTTTGGACATGGGTAAGCCTCAGAAGCTCTGCCCGGCCACCCGCGCGGTCTCTTCCGCGATCGGGCCAAGGGCAAGGACAGGGAAGAAGGTCAGCGCGCCAAGGATGACGACGGTGAGGACCAGAAGCGTCACGAAGAGCGGCCCATGCGTCGGGAAGGTGCCCGAGGTCACCGGCGCCTGGGTCTTGCGGATCATCGACCCCGCAATCGCCAGCATCGGCACGATGATCGCATAGCGGCCGAGGAGCATGACGATCCCCAGCGCTGTGGTGTGCCAAGTCAGGGCCGCACCGTAACCACCGAAGGCCGAACCGTTGTTCCCGGTCGCCGACGAATAGGCGTAAAGGATTTCCGATAGCCCGTGGGGCCCGGGGTCCTGCACCGCCGCCATCGCCGCCGGAACGGTCGCGGCAATCGCCCCACCGACCAGGATGCCCAAAGGCATCGACAGGAAGGCTAGGACCGCCAGGGTCACCTCACGCGCCTCGATCTTGCGACCAAGGTATTCCGGCGTGCGACCGACCATCAGACCGGCGAGGAAGACCGCCAGCACGACATAGAGGAGCATCCCGTAGAAGCCCGCGCCGACGCCGCCAAAGACGACCTCGCCGATCTGCATGTTCAACAGCATCACGAGGCCCGAGAGCGGCATGAACGAGTCATGCATCGCGTTGACCGACCCGTTCGACGCGGCGGTGGTCGAGGCTGCCCAGAGTGAGGACAGCATCGCGCCGAAGCGCTGTTCCTTGCCCTCCATGTTCGCGCCTAAGCCAAGCGCGGGGTTGCCCATGACTTCATAGACATGGATGACTGCGAGACCCGCCACGAACATCACCCCCATCGCCGCAAAGATCGCAAGACCCTGCCGCCGGTCGCCCGCCATGCGCCCGAAGAGGAAGCAGAAGGCCACCGGAATCAGCAGGATCGACAGCGACTGCGCAAGGTTCGACGCGATGGTCGGGTTCTCGAACGGATGCGCCGAGTTCACGCCGAAGAAGCCGCCACCGTTGGTGCCCAGTTGCTTGATCGCGATCTGTGCGGCCGCCGGGCCGCGGGCGATGACCTGCTCCTGCCCCTCAACGCCAGTGGCGACGACCGCGCCTTGCAGCGTCTGCGGCACGCCTTGTGCGGCCAGGAACAGCGCCAGCAGGATCGAGAGCGGCAGCAGGATCCACAAAACCGACCGCGTCAGGTCCACCCAGAAGTTGCCGATCGTCGTGCCCTTGGCCGCGACAAAGCCCCGGATCACGGCCACAGCCACAGCCATCCCCGTACCCGCGCTGACGAAGTTCTGCACCGTCAGCCCGGCCATCTGGCTCAGGTAGCTCAGCTGCGCCTCGCCCGAATAGGCCTGCCAGTTGGTGTTGGTCACGAAGCTGACCGCGGTGTTGAACGCAAGGTCGGGGGCCATGGCGCCGATCCCGTCGGGGTTCAGCGGCAGAACGGCCTGAAGCCGCAGGATCGCGTAAAGCATGATGAATCCCGCAAGGTTGAACGCAAGGACCGCAAGCGCGTAGGCGCTCCACGACATCTCACGGTCGGGCGATCCGCCCGACAGGCGCAGAAGCGCGCCTTCGATCCGTAGAAGAGGGGTGGGAAGCGTGCCCGCATAGACGCGGGTCATCCAGACGGCCAGCGCCCACGCAAGACCGACAAGCGCAGCAAAGTACAGGGCATAGGAAAGAACGGTCATCGTGCGCCCTCCTCAAAACCGATCAGGGCGCACGAGTGCTGCGCCCAAGTAGACAAAGAGACCCACCGCGACGGCCAGCCCAAGGATGAGATCGAACATTTCCAGCCCTCACAGTCGCTCGGCGGCACGGATGCCGACTGCGAAGGCAGCGAAAGCTGCTAGGCCGAGGAAAATGTAGAGAAGGTCAAGCATCGACAGAGCTCCTACAGATGTATTGGGAACAGGTCTGCGATGACCCCGTAAGAGGGCTATGGGGAATGCGGGTGATCCGCGTAAAGAACGCGTAAATCTGGTCTTAGATGCCCGATCACTTGCGGTACTTGCTAGGCTGCGCCTGCGGACCATATGCCGACCCTAGCCGACATCGACGCCTTCCAGCGCGACGGTGTGATTCTTGTGAAAGGTCTGTTCAAGGATCGTGTCGACGCCTTGCAGAAGGGCATCGAGCGCAACATGGCCGAGCCAGGTGAATACGCGGCCGAGAACCTGAAGCCAGGCGAGGGCGGGCGCTTCTTCGACGACTATTGCAACTGGAGCCGCATTCCCGAGTTCGAGAACGTGATCCGGACCTCGCCAGCTTCCGGAGTTGCTCTGATCTCATGGGCTCGAACACGGTGCAGCTTTTCCATGATCATGTACTGGTCAAAGAGCCAGGGACGTCGAAACCGACACCCAGGCACCAGGATGGCCCCTACCACTTTGTGGGGGGCGAAAGACGGTCAGCTTCTGGTCCCCACTTGACCCGGTCCGCGAAGCGACGCTGCGCTGTGTGGCTGGGTCGCCTCTCTGGCCCAAGGCTGTCCTGCCCAACCGCTGGCTGTCCGAAACCAACTTCTACCCGGACGAAGACAACTATATGCCCGTGCCCGACCCGGATGCCCAGGGCATGGACATTCGCGAGTTCGCGATGGAACCCGGCGATGCCGTCGCCTTCAACTACATGACCCTACACGGCGCACGCGGGAACACCAGCCAGACGCGCCGGCGGGCGTTCTCTCTGCGACTGGTCGGGGACGACGCCCGATATGTTGAACGGCCCGGCCGCACGTCGCCGCCGTTTCCCGGCCACGGTATGCTGCCAGGCCAGCGCCTGCGCGAGGACTGGTTTCCGCGACTGTTCGACAGAGCGTCCACATAAGCGGGCTGGCGACGCTACGCTCAGGCAGCCTCGCGCTGCCCGAGCGCCGCGGCACTGAAACTGCAGCTGTAGATGTGGTGCATGGCATCGACGCGGCCCGGAATCAGCGGAATGTCGTCGCGCAGCCAGAACCACGGCTGGGCCGACAACCTGCGCTCAAACCGTAGAGACGTGGTGGCCGACCAGAACGCGACCACGCCCTTCGGACCGAGGGACCTAGCCACCGCGCCGAGACC
>PNNE01000415.1 GCA_013824055.1 Rhodobacter sp.
GAGCCGGTTGTTGCCGCCGAGCCGGCTGCACCCGCCGACGAAGCCGAGGAGGTCGTCGTGGTGATGTCGACTTCGGGCGGGCGGCATTTCGGGGTGAACGTGGGCGAGTTCCCGTCGCGCTACGACGCCGAGAGGGCGCTCTTGAAGACCGCGCTGGCGGAAAGCGCCACGCTGAACGACGGGCTGCGCAAGACGACCCAGTCGGACGGCGCCTGGCGGGCCAGCTTCATGGGGCTGACCGAAGATCAGGCCCAGCTTGCCTGCCGCCGCCTGACCGCCCGCGCAATCCCCTGCGAAACCGTGGGGGGCTGAACCGTGGTCGCCCTGGTCTTTCCCGCGCTGCCGACCGTGACTCTGCCGGTGACCGGCCGCGCCGAACGTTTCCCGGTCCGCCGCATCTTCTGCGTCGGCCGGAACTATGCCGAGCATACCCGCGAGATGGGCGGCGACCCCGAGAAGGAAGCGCCGTTCTTCTTCACCAAGCCGGCCGATGCGGTGGTCGAATCCGGCTCGCGCATCCCCTACCCTACGGCCACGACGAACCTTCATCACGAGGGGGAGCTGGTCGTGGCGATCGGCAAGGGCGGCGCGATGGTCTCGGAGGAAGGTGCCCAGGCGATGATCTGGGGCCACGCGGCGGGCAATGATCTGACCCGGCGCGACCTGCAGGCCGAGGCGAAAGAACGGCGGCGGCCCTGGGACATGGCGAAGGGGTTCGACAAGTCGGCTGTCGTGGGGGCGATCCGTCCGGGGGCGCTGCCGGCGGCGCGCCTGCGCTGTTCGGTGAACGGCGCGGTGCGGCAGGAAGCGGCGCTGACCGAGATGGTCTGGTCGCCCGCGGCCATCATCGCGGCGCTGTCGCAGATGGTCAGCCTGTCGCCGGGGGATCTGATCTTCACCGGGACGCCAGCCGGGGTGGGCCCGCTCAATCGCGGCGACACCTGCAAGGTCGAGATCGACGGGTTGCAGTCGGCAAGCGTGACCATCGCCTGATCCGTCCAAGGCGGACCAGATCGGATTGTCCCGCAAGCTCACTGGCTTGCGGGTCTTTCATTTGCCCGGCCCCATCTTCCGGGGTCAGGGCTTGGGCTTGTCGTCCCACTCCTTGGTCAGGATGCGGTTCGCGTCGCCCTCGGGGTCGTCGAATTGCTTGGTGCGCATCGCCCAGAAGAAGGCCACCAGCCCGATCCCGCCAAGAAACAGCGAGGCCGGGATAAGGATCGCAAGGATATCCATCAGGTCAACCGCCCCGTCACTTCAGCCGCATGGCGTTCAGGGCCACCGTGATCGACGACAGCGACATCGCCAGTGCGGCGGCGAGCGGGGTCGCCATGCCGACCAGCGCCAAGGGAACGGCAACGATGTTGTAGCCGCCGGAGATCAGGAAGTTCTCGATCATCCTGCGCGCCGACTGGCGGCCGATGCGGACGGCGTCGGCAATCGGGGCGATGTCCTGCCCCAGCAGCACGATGTCCGAAGCCACCCGCGCGGCGTCCAGCGCCGAGGCCGGTGAGATCGAGACATGTGCCGCCGTCAGCGCCGCCGTGTCGTTCAGCCCGTCGCCAACCATCAGGACCTTGCGGCCCTGCGCGGACAGCTCGGCCACCCGGGCGGCTTTCTCGGACGGCAGGACACCCGCCTGCCAGTCGGTGATGCCCAGCCGGTCGGCAAGGTCGCGGACCGGGGCGGGTGCATCGCCGGACAGCAGCTCGACCTTCATGCCCGCGGCCTTCAGCGCCGCCACAGCCTGCTCTGCGCCGGGGCGCAGCCGGTCGGTAAAGGTGAAGGCATGGCTTGCACTTCCGAGCGAAAGGTAGGTCGCGGTCGCCTCGACCGGCGAGGCCCCGCACCAATCGGCGCGGCCCAGGCGGACCCGGGCGCCCTGGAACTGGCCTTCGATGCCCTGGCCGGGGACTTCGCGGATGTCGGCGACGTCGGCCGGGACGATGCCCGCGGCCTTGGCACCCTCGGCCAAGGCACGGGCCAGGGGGTGCGAGGACCCCGCTGCCAGCGCCGCGGCAATGGCCACGGCGTCCTGCGGCAGGTCGGCCAGCGCGATCGGGTGCGGCATGCCAAGCGTCAGGGTGCCGGTCTTGTCGAAGACGACGGTGTCGACCTCGGCCAGCCGTTCCAGCGCGGTGCCGTGCTTGATCAGCAGGCCCTTGCGGAAAAGCCTGCCGGAGGCAGAGGTGATCACCGCCGGGACAGCCAGACCCAAGGCGCAGGGGCAGGTGATGATCAGCACCGCGGCCGAGATGTTGATCGCATAGCGCAGGTCGCCGCCCGTGGCCCACATCCAGTAGCCGAAGGCACCGAACGACAGGATATGGACCAGCGGGGAATAGGCGCTTGCAGCGCGGTCGGCGAGACTGGTGTAGCGGGTCTTGGCGCTCTCGGCGACGGCCACGAGATCGGCCATCCGGTGCAGGCTGGAGTCCTTGCCTGCGGCGGTGACTTGCACGGTCAGGGGGCCGGTCAGGTTGACCTCGCCGGCGCTGACCACGGTGCCCTGCCCCGCCTGCACCGGCAGGCTTTCGCCGGTCAGCAGGCTGCGGTCAAGTTCCGAGGCACCATGCAGGACCACGCCATCGACCGGCATCCGCGCGCCGGGGCGGACAAGGACGGTATCGCCGGGGCGAATCTCGGCGATGGGGGTTTCGATTTCGTTGCCGTCAAGCAGCAGGATCGCGCGGGGCACTTCCAGCGCGGCCAGTTCCTCGGCAGCAGAGCGGGCAATGGCCCGGGTGCGGTGGTCGAGGTAGCGGCCCAGCAGCAGGAAGAAGGCCAGCATCACGGCGGCGTCGAAATAGGCGTGGTAGCCGGACATCCAGGTCTCGTAGACCGAAATCGACGAGGCCAGGATCAGGGCGAGCGAGATCGGGACATCCATCCCGAGCTTGCCCTGGCGCAGACTGGCCCAGGCGGACTTGAAGAAGGGCTGACCGGCAAAGACCACCGTGGGCAGCGCGATGGCGCCGGAAATCCAGTGGAAGAGGTCGCGCGTCGCATCCTCGGCCCCGGACCAGACGGCCACCGACAGAAGCATCACGTTCATCATCGAGAAGAACGCCACGCCAAGGCGCATCAGCAGGTCGCGGCCCTGGCGGTCGGTCTCGGTGGTGGAAAGCAGGCCGGGGTCAAGCTCGTGCGCTTCCTGGCCCTGGGCTTGCAGCACCGCGATCAGCTGGGCGGCGGTGACGGTGCCTTCCGCCTCGACGCTGACGCGCTTCTGGGTCAGGTTGACACGGGCCGAGACCACGCCGGGCCAGGCCTGGAGAGCGGCCTCGACAGTGAAGATGGACTGCGCGCCAGCGGCGTTCGGCAGCGACAGGATGATCCGCTGGGCACGCTCGGCCCGCAAGGCGGCGATGCGTTCGGCGGCAGGGACGACGGCGCAGGCCGGGCAGGCCGAGACCTGGGCGCGGGCCGGACCGAAGTCTTCGGCAAGCGCCATCTCAACCCCGCACGAAAAGCTCGGACCGCCGTTCGAACAGCGTGCCGTCGGCGGACCGGGCCGTGACCTTCACCATCCACTTGCCCTGGCCAAGGTCCAGAACCGCGGTATAGACATCGCCCGCCCGGACGAAATCCGGCCACGCATCGGCCGTGGTCGAGGTCGTGCGACCGACCAGAACCTTCAGCTCCTTGACCGCGACCGGCAGGCCGGCACGGTCGGTGAAGGCAAGGTCGATCCGCCCGTCGTGATAGCTGGGGGCCAGGGTCCAGCCCAGGGCCTCTTGCGCGGCCTTGCGGTCGTTGAAACCCTGGCTCGCGACGAAGGAGTTCCTGACCTCAAGCCCCGGGAAGGTGCTGACGGCCTTGAAGGCGAGAAGTAGGTTGACCGCGACGATCACCGCAAAGGCCGAGACGGTGATGGTGAGGACATGCCTGCCCTTGAGTTCAGTCATCGTTGCTTCCTATTCCTTGCCATTGAAGATTGTATCATGGTGCACGCGGTTCGTCGTGCCCTGTTCCTCGATCCAGAGGCGGACGTCGGTCCGGTCCGAGACCGCCGCGCGGGTGCCGGGGGCGGCGGTCAGATAGACGCGCTGGGACATGGTCTCGTCCGCGGGAACGGTGACGGTCAGGCTGTCGCGGCCTTCAAGTTCCAGGGTAAGGAAGGCGTCCGAGGTCACGGCGATCAGGAACTGGGCGTCCCTCCCGTGCATGTTGCGCAGGCGGACGTCATAGGCGTTGCGGACGGACCCGTCGGAAAGCGTGACGTAGGTCGGATTGCGGACCGGGGTCACGTTCATGTCGATGGGAGAGCGCAGGAAAAGCGCGACGATCAGGCCAATCCCGACCCCGGCCCAGAGCACGGTGTAAAGCACGGTGCGGACGCGGAACACGTGGGACCAGACCGACTTCGGCACCTTGCCGTCGCGCTCGCGCAGTTCGTCGGTCAGGGCGAGGTATCCGATCAGGTCACGAGGCTTGCCGATCTTGTCCATGACGTCGTTGCAGGCGTCGATGCACAGGCCGCAGGTGATGCAGGCCATCTGCTGGCCGTTTCGGATGTCGATGCCCATCGGGCAGACATTGACGCAGGCCATGCAGTCGATGCAGTCGCCGTTGCCCGCGACGGCCTGCTTGCCGCGGGGTTCGCCGCGCCAGTCGCGATAGCCGATGGTCAGGGTGTCCTCGTCCACCATCGCGGCCTGGATGCGGGGCCAGGGGCAGGCGTAGATGCAGATCTGTTCCCGCGCGAAGCCGCCGAAGAAGAAGGTGGTCAGCGTCAGGATCAGCATGGTGATGTAGGCCACGGGGTGGGCCTGGCCGGTGACGAGGTCTCCCAGAAGCGTCGGCGCGTCCGTGAAGTAGAAGATCCAGGCGCCGCCTGTGGCCAGCCCGATGAGGAACCACACGCTCCACTTGACGGCGGTCTTGCGGATCTTCTCGCCATCCCATTTCTGGCGATGCAGCCGGATGCGGGCGTTGCGGTCACCCTCGATCCAGCGTTCGACCAGGATGAAGAGGTCGGTCCAGACGGTCTGCGGGCAGGCGTAGCCGCACCAGACCCGTCCGGCGGCAGAGGTGAACAGGAACAGCCCGAGGCCGGCCATGATCAGCAGGCCCGCGATGAAATAGAATTCGTGCGGCCAGATCTCGATCATGAAGAAGAAGAACCGGCGGTTGGCAAGGTCGACCAGCACTGCCTGGTCGGGCAGTGACGGACCCCGGTCCCAGCGCAGCCAGGGGGTGATGTAATAGATGCCAAGGGTGATCCCCATGATCCACCACTTCAGCGTGCGGAAGGTGCCCTTCACCCGGCGGGGGAAGACGGGTTCGCGCGCGGCATAAAGACTGGGCGGGGACTCAGGGGTATCCACGGTGGCTCCTTGGGCGCAAGGGCAGGCCTCGGCCCATCCTGCAATCGGACATTTGCAGGCCGGCGGCCTTGACCTGCATCAATAGCCGCATGTCCCTGACAACCTGAATGCGGCAAATCGGCGTGATCGGCGGACGGCACCGGGACCTGCCGGTCGCGCTCTGGAAGGGACAGCGCCAGAGCGGATCATCTCAGCTCTGCGCGCCCCAGACCAGCCGAAATCGGCGCGGCGGCACAAAGGATCGGGGCGCGGCGCCGGTCCGCACAAAGCCAGAGCCCTGCGAGGCAGTTCGACGGGCAAAGCCAAAGGGGCGGGCAGGCGGTCACTCCACGTCATTTTCTGTCTGCAAGTATCCCCGCCGGAGGCACGCCGAGCCGTTTTGCGTCCTTCACGCAAAACGGCGAGACAAGGGACTTGCGCCGCAAGGCGCTCGACTTGAAAAGCGCGCGAAAGGGAAAGGGGCCCTCGGGCCCCTTTCAGTGACAGGAAGAAAAGGGGCCTACTCCCCACCCCCGCGGCTGTGGACATAGAAGGCCACGGCGCGGATCTCGTCTTCGGACAGCCGTTCGTTCCAGCCGGGCATCACGCCGAACCTGGACTGCGTCACCGTCTCGATGATCGCCTCCCGCGAGCCGCCATACAGCCAGATCGCGTCGTTCAGCTTGGGCGCGCCCTGCGTGCGGTCGCCCGAGCCGTCTTCCATGTGGCAGGCGGCGCAGTTTTCGGCGTAAAGCGTCGCACCGGCAGCGGCGGCCGCCGCGTCGTGGTCCTGCCCCGAGATCGCCAGCACATGCTCGGTCACCTGGGCGATCTGGGTTTCGTCCAGGATGCCGTCGACGCCGTAGGCCGGCATCTGCGAATAGCGGGCGTCCGGGTCCGTCGTGTTCCGGATGCCGTGGGCGACGGTCAGATGGATGTCCTCCATCGTGCCGCCCCAGAGCCAGTCGTCATCCAGAAGGTTCGGATAGCCCTTGCCTTCGAACCCGGCAGCGCCCGATCCGTGGCAGGTGGAGCAGTTGGTGCGGAAGACCGCGGCGCCCGCCCGTTCGGCAAAGGCTGCCAGTTCGGGGTCGGCGCCGATGCCGTTCAGGTCGGCAGCGATCAGCCTTTCCTTGATCGCCGAGTTGGCCGCATCGACTGCCGCGATGTCGGCCGCCACGTCAGCGCGGGTCGAGGCCCCCAGCAGGCCGGGGGTCGCCTGGGTGATCAGCGGCCAGGCCGGATAGGCGATCGTATAGCCGATGCCCCAGACGATCGTGGCGTAGAACACCCAGACCCACCAGCGCGGCATCGGGTTGTCGTATTCCTCGATACCGTCCCAGACGTGGCCGGTCGTCTTCACCTGCCGCTCTTCTTTCTTCAATGGCTTGGCACACATGGCCTTAGCCCTCCTTACGGGTTTGGGCAGGGTCATCGTCCGCAGGACGGTCGTCGTTGCGGAAGATCGAGTTGGCGACGTCCTTGTGGGTCGACCGTGAACCGGGCCGGAACGCCCAGAGACAGAGCCCCAGGAACCCCAGCAACATCGCCAGCAGGAACCAGCTGTCGGCCATCTCGCGGAGGAATGTGTAGGTTTCCATCTTTGCCCCCTTACCGGTTCGCGACGGGCGTGTAGGTCGAGAAATCGACCATCGTTCCCAGGACCTGCATGTAGGCGATCATCGCGTCCATCTCGGTCAGCTCGGGCTGGCCGTCGAAGTTGCGGACGTTGATCGGGGTGCCGAAGACCTCGGCCCCGTAGCGGCCCTCCAGCCCCGAGGAGTCACCCAGCGGATCGGCCTGCGCGGTGAAGTCGGCAAGCGCGTTTTCCACCATCTCGTCGGTGTAGGGCACGCCGGCCATCTGGTGCGTCGCCACGAGCTCCTCGATGTACCTGCCGTCGATGACATTGTCGGCAAGGAAGCCGTAAGGCGGCATCACCGATTCCGGCACCACGGACTTCGCGTTCTCGAAGTGGTCCTGGTGCCATTCGTCCGAATAGCGGCCACCGACACGCGCCAGGTCAGGCCCGGTGCGCTTGGACCCCCACTGGAACGGCCGGTCGTACATCGATTCGGCCGCAAGGCTGTAGTGGCCGTAGCGTTCGACCTCGTCGCGCAGCGGGCGGATCATCTGGCTGTGGCAGCCATAGCAGCCCTCGCGGATGTAGATCCCCTTGCCCGCCAGCTCCAGCGGTGTGTAGGGACGGACGCCCTCGACCTTCTCGATCGTGTTCTCCAGGTAGAACAGCGGCACGATCTGCACGATCCCCCCGATGGTGACCACCAGCAGGCTGAGGATCATCAGAAGGGTCGCGTTGGTCTCGATGACCTTGTGTTTGTCAAGAAAAGCCATTGTCCCGTTTCCTTATTCTGCCGGAACGACCGCGTTCTGCGTGACCCTTGCAGGCTGCGCACGAACGGTCATCCAGAGGTTCCAGCACATGATCAATGCTCCGACCAGGAACATCAGCCCACCCAGCGCCCGCACAACGTACATCGGGAACTTCGCGGCCACCGTGTCGGCAAAGGCGTTCACGAGGAAGCCGTTCGCATCGACTTCACGCCACATCAGGCCTTCCATGATGCCCGTGACCCACATCGAGGACGCATAGAGCACGATCCCGATGGTGGCGAGCCAGAAGTGCCAGCTGACCAGTTTCAGCGAGTAAAGCCCCTCGCGGTTCCACAGGCGCGGCACCAGGTAGTAAAGGACGCCGAAGGTGATCATGCCGTTCCAGCCCAGTGCGCCGGAATGGACATGGCCGATGGTCCAGTCGGTGTAGTGCGACAGCGAGTTCACGGCCCTGATCGACATCATCGGACCTTCGAAGGTCGACATGCCGTAAAAGCCGATGCTGACGACCATCATGCGGATGATCGGATCGGTGCGCAGCTTGTCCCAGGCGCCCGACAGCGTCATCAGCCCGTTGATCATGCCGCCCCAGGAGGGCATCCACAGGATCACCGAGAACACCATGCCAAGGGTCGAGGCCCAGTCCGGCAGGGCGGTGTAGTGCAGGTGGTGCGGACCGGCCCAGATGTAGAGGAAGATCAAGGCCCAGAAGTGGATGATCGACAGCTTGTAGCTGTAGACCGGACGCTCGGCCTGTTTGGGGACAAAGTAGTACATCATCCCCAGGAAGCCCGCGGTCAGGAAGAAGCCCACGGCGTTGTGGCCGTACCACCACTGCACCATCGCGTCCTGCACGCCGGCATAAAGCTGGACCTGGGCCGAGCCGAAGATCGACACCGGGATCGCGGCGTTGTTCACGATGTGAAGCATGGCGACAGTCAGGATCATCGACAGCAGGAACCAGTTCGCCACGTAGATGTGCGGCTCCTTGCGGCGCATCAGCGTGCCCATGAAGGCAATCAGGAACGCCACCCAGACCGCCGTGAGCAGGATGTCGACATACCAGACCGGCTCGGCGTATTCCTTGCCTTGCGTCGCGCCCAGGACATAGCCCGTGGCGGCCAGCACGATGACCAGCTGCCATCCCCAGAACACGAACCAGCCAAGCGACCCGCCAAAGAGACGGGCGGCGCTGGTGCGCTGGACGATGTAGAAGGACGACATGATCAGCGCGTTGCCGCCAAAGGCGAAGATCACCGCGCTGGTGTGCAGGGGCCGCAGGCGGCCGAAGTTGAGATAGCCCTGCGCCCACTCGAAGTTCAGCTGCGGGAAGGCCAGTTGCAGCGCGATGACGACCCCCACCAGGAAGCCGACGGCCCCCCAGAAGGCGGTGGCAATCGCGCCGTAGCGGATGACGCTGTCGAAATATTCGTGCCGCAGGTTCGGCCTTGGATCTCCGGCCGTGCGCAACACCCACAGAAAGGCGATGCCCGCGGCAAGCATCACAGTCAGCGCGTTGACCTGGTAAGCCAGGTCACGGGCGTAATTGGCCGCGATCGCGGCACAGACCGCGACGAGGCCTAGCCCTGCCAGTTTTAGGTAATCCCACATGGTTGCGTCCCTTCGTCCTGTCCTGTGCGATCCGCGCCCGGATCGATTCGGGGCTCTGGACGCACTTGTCGGCGATGCTACTCCTGCAGTGCAGCGCCGTCAGCCGCCTTGATCTGCGTCAACCAAGGAATTTCCGCAGCTTGACCTCGGTCAAGGCGCGGGCGAGAGATTGGGCGATGATGGACCATTACCTTCAACGGGAGACCAGCATGGCTTACAAATCCCTCCTCACGGTCGCATCCTCGACCGAGGGCGTTCTCGGAACCTTCACTGCCGCCGCAGAGCTTGCGCAGACGATGGACGCACATCTGGATGCGCTGGCGCTTGGTGTCGATCGCACCCAGGTCGGCTATTCCTATGTGGGTTCGGGCGCAGTGATCATTGCCGCCGCGATGGAGCGGGCCGAAGCCGAGGCGCGCGAGGCCGAAGCGGCGCTGAACGCCGCCATCAGGGCGCAGACGCCAACCCTTCGCGCCTCGGTCGAGACCGTCGTCACGCAACTGGGTGCGCTGACCGA
>PNNE01000242.1 GCA_013824055.1 Rhodobacter sp.
CGGTGTGCGGGGCGGCATCGGGGACACCTTCGCCAAGCAGGTCCTCGACAAAGAACGCCGCGAACTGGGCGCGGCCCGAGACCCCGGCCTTGGAATAGATCCGCGTCAGCTGTGCGCGGACCGTGCCCTGGGCGGCCCCGCGCAGCCCGGCGATCTCGGCCACGTCCAGGCCCTTCAGCGCAAGGAACCCGACGTCGCGTTCTGCCGGGGTCAGCGCCCAGGCCTGGAACTGCCGGTCGATCACCTCGGACAGCGCCCCCCGCGCCACGGCCAGGGCCTGGTCCTGGGCGCGCAGAAGCTCGATCGTGCGGCGCAGCGCGAATGTGCCGAACAGGATGCCAAGGACCAGGGCGGCGGTCACCACGGCCTCGAAGATGAAATGGACCGACATCGGGTCCGCGCGCAGGTCACCGATCACGTCCCCGACGAAGAACACCGTGCCAAGTGTCTGGATCACCAGAAAGACCGAGAGCGCCGCAGTCTGGCGCCGCCCCGCGCTGATGATGTCCGGGCTGGCGGTCATTTGCGCCGTTGGCCAAGCACCATCGGTGCGACAAGGTTGCGGCGCATGGCGCGGCCTTCGACGAAGACGCCGACGACGTGCAGCGCGGCAAGGATCAACAGCAGGTTGGCAACCACTTCGTGGACCTCTTCGGCGGTGTGGCGCAGGCTGTCACCCTCGTCCGGGGATTCGCCGTCGCTGTCCCTGATCAGATCAGACCAGTCGCCGGATGCAACCGCTGCCTTCTCGTCCGCCACCTGCATCGGTGTCGCACCGCCGGTCATCACCAGCCCGGTGACGGTCACCAGCGCCAGGCAGGCCCAGACCGCATAAGCCATCATCGCGCCCGCCGGGTTGTGCGAGGGGTAGTGCCGCACCTTGCCCGAAGCAATCTGGCCCAGGTGGCGCAGCGCGGCAACGGGATCGGGCGGAAAGGCCGAGAACCGGGCCTCCTTCGGGCCAAGCACCCCCCAGACCAGCCGCAGCACCAGAAGCGCCAGCACCAGCCAGCCCAGCGAGACGTGCAAGAGGCTGCCGCCTTCATCCAGCGCCGCATTGACCAGGACCGAGCCGGCGACGCCCCAATGCGTCAGCCGCACGACGGGGTCCCAAAGCAAGGGCGGGGCAGCGGAGTGGGTCTGGGGGGGTGCCATGTCAGTCCTCGGACTTGATGTCAGTGACCTTGCCCGAGGCCGGGTCGATGTAGACTTCCATCGCCTGCTGCGTCGCGGTGTCGGTGCACTTGGCCTCGATCCTGCCGTCCTCGGCCTCGAACCCCTTGACGGTGCAGCCTGCCTTTTCCAGCGCAGCCGTCGCAGTGGTCGGGTCGGTGCCGATCATGTCGCCAACGGCGGGCAGCGCCAGCGCGGCCATCGGCATCGTGGTCAGCGCGAGGATCGTGAGTAGCTTCAGGTTCATGGTCTTGCCTTTCGGTTCGGCCTTGCCAGAAAGCAGGGCCGGCTCCGGAACACCGTGTCCCGGATGGCCGCTTCTGCTCCGATCCCAAGCCTGCCCTCCATCCCGGCGGCGCTTACCCCGCCCGGCTTAAGCGCGTGCTGACAGCCGGCGTGGGCCCGTCTCTCCCCTTGCGCGGGGGGGCGGCGCGGGCGATATGTGGGGCAAAGGGAAGGAACCCGCGATGGCCCTGCCGACCTCACAGCAGTTGCGATACTGGGGCATCGCCGCGGCGGTGTTCCTGCTGCTTCTGTGGCTGCTGGGCAATGTGCTGCTGCCCTTCATCGTCGGCGGTGCCATCGCCTATTTCCTGGACCCCGTGGCTGACCGGCTGGAGCGGCTGGGCATGTCCCGCGTTGCCGCCACGACAGTGATCTCGCTGGTGGCCCTGCTTCTGGTCGTGCTGCTGGTGCTGGCGGTGATCCCGACCCTGGTCAACCAGCTGACCGCCCTGGTGAACGCCGCACCGGACATCAGCAAACGCCTGCAGGTCTTCCTGCTGGAGCGTTTCCCCGAGCTGGCCGACAATACCTCGACCATCCGCCAGACCCTGGCCGAGATCGCTGCGGCGATCCAGGCGCGGGGCGGAGAGCTGGTGCAGGGCGTCGTCACTTCGGCGCTGGGGGTGATCTCGATCATCGTGTTCATCGTGGTCGTGCCGGTCGTGGCCTTCTACCTGCTGCTCGACTGGGACATGATGCTGACGCGGATCGATTCCATGCTGCCCCTGGACCACGCCCCCACGATCCGCCGCCTTGCGCACGAGATCGACGCGGTGCTGGCGGGCTTCGTGCGGGGGCAGGTCTCGGTCTGCGTCGCGCTTGGCACCTTCTACGCCGTCGCGCTGATGGCGGCGGGCCTGCAATTCGGCCTGGTCGTCGGGGCCATCGCCGGCGCAATCACCTTCATTCCATACGTCGGATCACTGGTCGGCGGGATTCTGGCCGTGGGTCTGGCGCTGTTCCAGTTCTGGGGTGACTGGCTGCAGATCGGCATCATCGCGGCCATCTTCGCCGTGGGCCAGTTCGTCGAGGGCAACATCCTGACCCCCCGCCTGGTGGGCAAGTCGGTCGGGCTGCATCCGGTCTGGCTTCTGTTCGCGCTTTCGGCCTTCGGCACCGTCTTCGGCTTCGTGGGCATGCTGATCGCCGTGCCCGTCGCCGCCTCGATCGGCGTCCTTACCCGCTTCGGGATCGAGCAGTACCGCGCAAGCCTGCTGTACCAGGGCACCACGGGGCACACCCAGGCGCCACCCGATGCCGTGCCGCTGCCAGCCCCCAGACCGAAGCGCAGCCGCAAGACCGCCGGCGGGGCCGGAGAGGGCGCGTGATCCGCCAGCTTGCGTTCGACCTGCCCAGTGTCGAGGCGATGACGCGCGAACATTTCTTCGTCGCGCCCTCGAACGCGCTGGCGCTGCAGGCAATCGAAGGCTGGCGGGACTGGCCGGGCCGCAAGCAGATGATCGTGGGTCCCGAAGGCTCGGGCAAGACGCATCTTGCGCATGTCTGGGCGGCGCTTTCCGGCGCGGTGATACTGCCTGCGACGGGCCTTGCCGGGACCGACATCGCCAGCCTTTCAGGGCGCGCGGTGGTGGTCGAGGATGCCGACCGGATCGGCGGGGGCGACCGGATCGGCGAGGCCGAGGCGCAGCTTTTCCACCTGCACAACCTGGTCACCGCGTCGGGCGCGCTGCTGCTGACCGCCCGCACCCCGCCCCGCGACTGGGGCCTGGCGCTTGCCGACCTGAAAAGCCGGATGCAGGCCACACCCATCGCAACGCTGGAGCGGCCGGATGACGCGCTGCTTTCGGCCGTTCTGGTCAAGCTCTTCGCCGACCGGCAGGTCGCGGTGCCGCCAAACCTGATCCCCTACCTGGTCAGCCGGATGCCCCGGTCGATCGGCGCCGCCCGAGGCCTTGTCGCAGCGCTGGATGCCCGCGCGCTGGCTGCCGGTCGGCCCATCACCCGACCGCTGGCGGGCGAACTTCTGGACCTTGACTAGGGCTCACCGCGGCGTCACTGGACAGTCTGCCGCCAAGCTGCCTTACTGTCGCAATAGTTTCACAGAGTGGACGGCATAAGCGCGCCCATGACCCAGGCCGATTTCCTTCGTTCCCCGTTCCCCGCGCCCGTCGAGCTGCCCTTCGCAGAGACCGCCGGCCCCGGCCGCTTCTTCAACCGCGAGCTTTCGTGGCTGGCCTTCAACTGGCGTGTGCTGGAAGAAGCCGCGAACCCCAAGGTCCCGCTTCTGGAGCGGCTGCGCTTCCTGTCGATCAGCGCGACCAACCTGGACGAGTTCTACACGGTCCGGGTGGCGGGCCTGCGCGCCCTGTTGCGCACCGGCAATGCGACCCTGTCCGAGGACGGCCGCAGCCCGGCCGAACAGTTGCAGCTGATCAACGCCGATGCACGTGACCTGATGCAGACCCAGCAGACGACCTTCAACCGTCTGCGCAAGGAGATGGAGGTCGAGGGGATCACGCTGGTCCAGCGGTCGAAACTGACCGCGCGCGACCTGAAGCATCTCGAGACGCATTTCCTGTCGAACGTCTTTCCGGTGCTGTCGCCGCTGGCCATCGACCCCGCACACCCGTTCCCCTTCATTCCGAACACCGGCTTCTCCCTGGCGCTGGAACTGGAGCGAATCAGCGATCACCGGCCGCTGAAGGCGCTGCTGCCGATCCCGCAGCAGATCGCCCGCTTCGTGCCGCTGCCCGGCAAAGAGGGCGAGAACCGCTTCCTGCCGCTGGAAGAACTGCTGCTGCTGCACCTCGACATGCTGTTTCCCGGTTACGCGGACAAGGGCCACTGCACCTTCCGCGTGCTGCGCGACAGCGACCTGGAAGTCGAGGACGAGGCCGAAGACCTGGTGCGAGAGTTCGAGACCGCCCTGAAACGCCGCCGCCGGGGCGAGGTGATCCGCCTGAAGCTTTCCGCCGGCGCGCCCGAGTCCCTGCGCGCGCTGATCATGGAAGAGCTTGCCGTCACCGAGGACGAGGTGGTGGAGGTCAAGGGCCTTCTGGGTGTCGCCGACCTCAAGGAACTGATCCTGCCGTCGCGAAAGGACCTGATGTGGCCACCCTTCATCCCCCGGGTGCCCGAGCGGGTGAAGGATCACGAGGACGACATGTTCGCCGCGATCCGGCAGAAGGACATGCTGCTGCATCACCCCTATGAGACCTTCGACATGGTGATCCGCTTCCTGCAGCAGGCGGCGACCGATCCGAACGTCCTGGCGATCAAGCAGACCCTCTACCGCACCTCCTGGGACAGCCCGATCGTCAGCGCGCTGTGCGAAGCGGCCGAGAACGGCAAGTCGGTCACGGCACTGGTCGAACTGAAGGCGCGCTTCGACGAGGCCGCCAACATCCGCCAGTCGCGCCGCCTGGAACGCGCCGGGGCGCATGTCGTCTACGGCTTCGTCAACTACAAGACCCACGCCAAGATCAGCACGGTCGTGCGGCGTGAGGGCGACCATCTGGTCACTTACACGCACTACGGCACCGGGAACTACCACCCGATCACCGCGCGGATCTACACCGACCTCAGCTTCTTCACCTGCGACCCCGCCCTGGGCCGCGATGCGACCAAGGTGTTCAACTATCTGTCCGGCTACGTGCAGCCGCAGGGACTTGAGAATCTGGCGATCAGCCCGATCACGCTGAAGCCGCGCCTGCTGGAGCTGATTGCCGCCGAAGCCGACCACGCCCGCGCCGGCCGGCCTGCGGAAATCTGGGCCAAGATGAACTCGATCATCGAATCCGACGTGATCGACGCGCTTTACGCGGCCTCTCAGGCGGGGGTGAAGATCAGCCTGGTGATCCGCGGCATCTGCGGCTTGCGTCCCGGCGTGAAGGGGCTGTCGGAAAACATCCGGGTCAAATCCATCGTGGGCCGCTTCCTGGAACATTCCCGAATCGTCTGCTTCGGGAATGGCCACGGACTGCCCGCCAGGAAGGCGCGGGTGTTCTTCTCATCCGCCGACTGGATGGGCCGCAACCTGACGCGGCGGGTGGAAACCCTGGTCGAGGTGCATAACCCCACCGTGAAGAACCAGATCCTCAGCCAGATCATGGCCGCCAACCTTGGCGACGAGGCGCAAAGCTGGGTCCTGGCGCCGGACGGCAGCTATGCGCGCGACCTGGGACCGGAGGGCGCGCAGCTTTTCAACTGCCACCAGTTCTTCATGGAAAACCCCTCGCTTTCCGGTCGGGGCACGGCGGCAAGGGACGCGCCGCGGCTGATCCCGGTGCAGGACGACGACACCTCCGGGGTTGCGGCGGCGCAGTAGGGCCGGACCAAATTCCTTCAAAGGAATTTGCAAATCTTTTCGAAAAGATTTGCCGCTCAGACCCCCGCGCCGGGATCCCGCATCAGCTGCAGCCGCCCCGCAGCCGCCCGTGCGAAGGTCCGCAGCACCACCTTGCGCCGGGCGCCCGACAGGGGTGTCTCCGGGGCCATCCGCACCACCTCGGCATCATAGGGATCGGCCAGGATCAGCCCGGTCTCGGGCGGCAGCAGGTCCACCGGGAAATCGGCATCCACCGCCCAGAAGAAGCGGTCGCACCAGTCGAGATAGCCCTGCCACTTGCGGTCCGACCGAAAGTCCGCCCGGCCCGACTTGCACTCCACCACCCAGACCTCGCCCCGCGGACCCAGGGCCATCACGTCCACCCGCAGACCCGAAGTCGGGATCAGCTCCTCGACACAGACGAAATCCAGCGCGCGCAGGCCCCGGCACACGCCGCGCTGCAGGCGTTGCCCGGGAAGCACAGGCAAGGTCTCGACGATGTCGACTGGCATGTCCATGCGGGAAATATGAACCAAAGGTGAACATCTGTCCAGCCTTGCGCCCGCCCCCTTGCACGCCTATCTTGAGCCTTGGCGGGTTCTGCTCCTCACGTGCGAGGCCTTTTTTCCAGTGGCCGATAAGCAAACGCACGGGGGCTGGCTCTGACAGGATCCTGGTCCTGTTACCTGGTTCCCACCTGAGACCTCTGGCTCTCGGGAAATCCCGGCACTCCACGGCTGCTGCGGGCCCGCCACCCGATCTTCCAGACGCCCGATCTTTCAGACGCCCGATCTTCCAGACGCTCGGAGTCTGCGACGAGACCGGGGCCTAGCGCCGACCGACCCGCTGCTGCACGGGAATCGGCACGGGCACCAGAACCGGCAGCGGCTCGGGCGCGCCGTGGCCACCCTTGGGGCCGGCGTCGTCTTCGGCCATGTTCATGATGCGGAAGGCAAACTGCACCGCCGAAAAGACGATGCCGTTGAAGATGACCAGCATCGCCGCCGCAACCCAGCCGATGTCGGATGCCATCACCAGATGTCCAAGCCCCGCCACGTCAAACCACATGAGACCCGCCGTGAAGGCCCCGGCTATGCCGAACCCCAGGACAACGGACTGGATGTAGACACGGATCAGCGCGGGCATCGGGACCTCCATGCGGTGTGCGTCAAAGCTAGGCGCGGTGGGCGCGATTGCCAAGCCCTCGCCTGCAACCCGCGCGATTCCGCCGCAGCCCGCGTCGCACTGCCGGAAGAATCGGCAGAAAACTGACTCAGATCATTGCCGGAACCTGGCTCTTGGCGGACACTGGGACATGCACCGCAACGGAGGACCCGCCATGAAACCTGTCGTCACCCTGTACTGCGTCGCCGACGAAGCCGGCTTTCGCCTGTTGCGCGGCAAGCGCGGCCAGATGGAAGAGGTGCTGTCGGCCAGCGCCACCTCCTTCGACGACGTGAAGTACGAGTTCTCCAAGGGCGGTCGGAACCGCGCCGGCACGGGGGCCGCAAGCTTTGGCCATGACACCAAGTCGGCAGCCGAGATCGAGCGCCCGCGCCTTGCGAAACATGTGGTGAGGGCGTTGGAAGCCGAATGGGCGAAGGGCGGTTCGGACCGGCTTGTGGTTGCCGCCGGGCCAAAGATGCTGGGCGCGCTGCGTGATGCCATGCCGGGCGCACTGGTCGGCCACATTGCGGCAGAACTGCCCAAGGACCTGTCCGACATCCCGGCCCATGACCTTCACACCCATTTCGAAGGTATAGGCAAGGTCTGACCGGCGCACCCGACCCCGAAGGAGTCAATCATGTCCGAACCGAACACCGAACCGCGCGTCCTGCCCGAACCTGGGGGTCCACCCAAAGGCTCGATCTGGGTGCGCGGGCTGATGATGCTGATCTTCGCGATCCTGATCGGTCTGGCGCAGACCGTCCTGCATGCCCTGACTGTCGTTCAGTTCGTGCTCATGGTCTTCGACAAAGGCAAACCCAATGCCCAGATTGCCAGCTTTGGCACGTCGCTGGGCGGCTGGCTGGCGAAGGCCGCCGCCTTCCAGACCGCACAGAGCGAGGCAAAGCCCTGGCCTTTCGAGGCTTAGGCCTCCATCGCCTCCAACTCGTCGATGAAGCCTGCGATCATCGACAGGCCCTTGTCCCAGAACTTCGGATCGCTCGCGTCCAGCCCGAACGGCGCGAGCAGGTCCTTGTGGTGCTTGGACCCCCCGGCCTGCAGCATGGCGAAGTACTTCTCCTGAAAATCCGGGAGCCCCCCCGCATAGGCCGCGTAAAGCGCGTTCACCAACCCGTCGCCGAAGGCATAGGCATAGACGTAGAAGGGCGAATGCACGAAATGCGGGATATAGGCCCAGAAGGTCTCGTAGCCGTCCATGAACTCGAAGGCGTCGCCCAGGGATTGCGCCTGGACCGACATCCAGAGCGCGTTGATGTCCTCGGGCGTCAGTTCCCCTTCGGCGCGGGCGGCATGAAGCTTGCACTCGAAATCGTAGAAGGCGATCTGGCGGACGACCGTGTTGATCATGTCCTCGACCTTGCCGGCCAGCAGGGTCTTCCTTT
The DNA here is from genome assembly GCA_013824055.1 of Rhodobacter sp. Classification (GTDB taxonomy): domain Bacteria; phylum Pseudomonadota; class Alphaproteobacteria; order Rhodobacterales; family Rhodobacteraceae; genus Tabrizicola. Next base: position 8,317 of record PNNE01000242.1, read on the forward strand.
CCGCCGGGGTCCTGGCCTGGTCAAGCAGCTTGCGGAAGGTCAGCATCTCGCCGAAGACCGATGCCGTCTCGGCCAGCGTCAGCGGGGTCGAGGACAAAAGCTCGCCCTGCCCCGCCGCCAGGACCTGGTGGACGCCGTGGCCCAGCTCATGCGCCAGCGTCATCACGTCGCGCGGTTTGCCCAGGTAGTTCAGCATCACGTAAGGGTGAACCGTCGTGACGGTCGGATGCGCGAAGGCGCCAGGGGCCTTGCCGGGCTTGACGCCCGCGTCGATCCAGCCCTTGTCGAAGAAGGGCGCCGCAAGATCGGCCATCCGCGGATCGAAGGCGGCGTAGGCGTCCGTCACCATGCGGCGTGCTTCGGGCCAGTCCACGAGGCGCGGGGTTTCCGACGGCAGGGGGGCGTTGCGGTCCCAGACCTGCAGCTTGTCCAGCCCCATCCACCTGGCCTTCAGGCGGTAGTAGCGGTGTGACAGCTTCGGATAGGCCGCGACGACGGCGTTGCGCAGGGCCTCCACGACCTCGGGCTCGACATGGTTCGACAGGTGCCGGCCATGTTGCGGTGTCGGCATCTTGCGCCAGCGGTCGTGGATTTCCTTTTCCTTGGCCAGCGTGTTGTGGATGCGGGTGAAGAGCTTGATGTTCTTGTCGAAAACGCCCGCCAACGCCTTCGCCGCCGCCTCGCGCCGGGGCCGCGCTGGGTCGGTCAGCAGGTTCAGCGTGGCTTCCAGGTTCAGCTCTTCCGGCTCGCCCTCGACCGCGAACATGAGGCCCGCCATCGTCTCGTCGAACAGCTTGTTCCAGGCGCTGGCGCCCACGACGCTTTCGTCATGCAAAAAGCGTTCCAGCTCGTCCGAAAGCTGGTGCGGCCGCATTGCGCGCATCCGGTCGAAGACCGGCTTGTAGCGGGCAAGGTCCGCGTTGGCGGCCAGAAGGCGGGCCAGGTGATCCTCGTCCAGGCGGTTGAACTCCAGGCTGAAGAACACCAGCGGAGTGGTCGCGGTCGTGACCTTGTCCTGCGCATTGCCCATGAACTGCGCGCGTTCGGGGTCGATGGTGTTCTGGTAGTAGCGCAGGCCCGCATAGGACATCAGCCGCCCGGCGATCACCTCGATGCGTTCATATTCCTGCACGCAGGCCAGCAGTCCCGCAGCGTCCTGCCGCCCCAGCCGCCCCTCGTAGGCCGCGGCAAAGGCCGCGCAGGCGCGTTCCAGCTCGGCCATGTCGGCGGCGAACTCCGGGCCGTCGGCGCTGGGGTACAGGTCGGTCAGGTCCCAGTCCGGCAGATCGCCGAACCCGCCCCCGCTGGCGTTGGCGTCGAAAACGGGCTTGGGCAGGTTCAGGGTCATCGCGTTCTCCGGAAATCTTCAGTGTCATCTAGAGTGCCAGGCGACCGGGGAAAACCCCCGGACACCTCCTCGTGCGCCTTCGGCTTCTCGTCGTGAAGCGCCGCCCCAGCGAGGAGTGACGAAGTC
>PNNE01000379.1 GCA_013824055.1 Rhodobacter sp.
TGACCTCCTCGCCTTCTTCCACGACCGCCTCAAGGTCTACCTCAAGGACCAGGGCATCCGGCACGACATCATCGACGCCTGCCTTGCCATGCCGGGCAACGACGACCTGACGCTCTTGGTCAAGCGGGCCACCGCGCTTGGCGAAACGCTGAAGACCGAGGACGGGGCGAACCTGCTGCAGGGCTACAAGCGGGCGAACAACATCCTCAGCCAGGCCGAGGCGAAGGACGGCGTCGAATACTCGTTCGGGGCGGACCCGAAGTTTGCCGAGACCGACGAGGAACGCGCCCTCTTCGCGGCGCTGGACAGGGCCGAGGCGACGATCACTCCGGCGATGCAGGCCGAGGATTTCGGGACCGCGATGGCCGCGATGGCCGACCTTCGCGCCCCCATCGACGCCTTCTTCACCGCCGTCCAGGTCAACAGCGACAACGAGATCATCCGGCGCAACCGGCTGAACCTTCTGCACCGCATCCGGGCCATCTGCTCTGGGGTTGCCGACCTTTCCCGCATCGAGGGCTGAGGGGCGCCCAAAGATTCGTCACCGCAGTGGCATGTCACGCTTGAATGACAGGGGTTTCGGCGTATTCTGCACCTGAACAAAAGGTGCTGCAGTGCAGAAACATGACCCCATCGCGGAGTTTGCGCAGATCACGCCCTCGGCGCGGATACTGGCGGCAAGCCACGGCTGGCGGGCCAAGTGCCTGCAGCGGCTGATGCGGCTGGACCTGCCGGTGCCGAAATCCGTGGCGCTGTCGGCCACCACCCTCCGCGCCATCGCGGCGGGGCATGGGGTGGATGCCGCTGGAATCCTTGATAATTTCGGCGACGGACCGCTGATCAGCGTGCGTCCCAGCCCGGCCAATCCCGATTGGGGCGGCCCGGCGACGATCCTGAACATCGGGCTGAACGCCAAGCGTCACGCCCGGCTGGCCGAAACGCATGGCGAGGCGGCGGCGGATGCGCTTTACCTGCGCTTCGTGCAGGCCTATGCGATCCACGTCGCACGGCTGGACCCGGAAGTCTTCGACGGGCTGAAGCCGGGGCCGGGTGCCTTGCGCGACGCCTTGCGCGAGTACGAGGTCGAGACCGACGAGCCTTTCCCGCAAGAGCCCGCGCGGCAGCTTTCCGAAGTGCTCCGCAGCATGGCGCGGGCCTGGGAGGGAACCTCGGCGCGGCTGCTGCGGCAGGCCAAGGGCGCACCGGCCGAGGCGGCGCTTGGGCTGGTCGTGCAGGAAATGGCGCAGGGGATCGGGCAGGGGATCAGCGGCTCGGGCGTGATCCAGTTCGTCGATCCGGTGACCGGCCAGCAGCAGATCACCGGGCGCTACCTGGGCCAGAGCCAGGGCCGCGACGCCTTGAAGACGACCGAGGCGCTGTATCTGACCCGCGACGCGCGCGGCCCCTCGCTGGAGGATGTGGCGCCCGAGGTTTTCGGCCGGCTGGTCGACTACGGCGCGGTCTGCCGCCAGCGTCTGCGCGAAGAGATGCAGATCGAGTTCACCGTCGAGGATGGCCGTCTGGCGGTGCTGGACGCGGTCAAGGTGCAACGCTCGGTGCGGGCCGGGCTGCGGATCGCGGTGGCCTTGGCCGAAGACGGGATCATCCCGCGCAACGAGGCGGTGCTGCGGGTCGAACCGCGCGCGCTGTCCGAGCTTTTGCACCACCAGGTCGATCCGCGCGGGGAACGCGATGTCATCGCCCGGGGGATCGCGGCGTCGCCGGGGGCGGCCACGGGGATTCTGGTGTTCTCGTCCTCGGCAGCGCAGGCGGCCGCGGCGCGGGGCGAGGCCTGTATCCTGGTGCGGCGCGAGACGGCGCCCGAGGACATCCGGGGCATGCATTCGTCGGCGGCGGTGCTGACCGAACGCGGTGGCATGACCAGCCACGCGGCGGTGATCGCGCGCGGGCTTGGCCTGCCCTGCGTGGTGGGCGCGTCCGAAGTGCGGATGGACACGCGCGACAAGAAGCTGACGGCAGCGGATGGCCGCGTCTTCCGCGAGGGCGACGTGGTGACGCTGGACGGCACCAGGGGCGAGGCGCTGGCCGGTGCGGCCGAGATGCTGCCCCCGGCCCTGGACGACAGTTTCCGCAGGCTGCTGGCCTGGGCCGACGAGGTGCGCGACATCGGCATCCGGGCCAATGCCGACACCCCCGCCGATGCCGAAACCGCCCGCAAGTTCGAGGCCGAGGGCATCGGCCTTTGCCGCACGGAACACATGTTCTTCGACGAGGACCGGCTGATCGTCATGCGCGAGATGATCTTCGCCGACACGCCCGGCGACCGGGCGGCGGCGCTGGCGCGGCTTTTGCCGATGCAGCGGGCGGACTTCGTGCAACTCTTTGAAATCATGCAAGGCTTGCCGGTCTGCATCCGCCTGTTCGACCCTCCGTTGCACGAATTCCTGCCCTCGGACCGCGAAGGTCTGCGCGATCTGGCCGAGGCCCTGGACCGCCCCCTGAGCGAAGTCACCCGCCGCGCCGAGGCGTTGACCGAGGTGAACCCGATGCTGGGGATGCGGGGGGTGCGCCTTGGCGTGGTTCTGCCGGAAATCTACGACATGCAGGCTCAGGCGATCTTCGAGGCGACGCTGGAAAGCGCCCGTCGCGGTGCCCCCGTGGTGCCCGAGATCATGATCCCCCTGGTCAGTGCGCGGCGCGAGGTGGAGCTGGTGAAAACCCGGATCGACGCGGTGGCGGCGATGGTGCGCACCAGGGCCGGGGCAAGTTTCGACTACAAGCTGGGTGTCATGGTCGAAACCCCGCGCGCCGCGCTGCGGGCCGGAGAGATCGCCCAGCACGCCGCCTTCCTGTCCTTTGGCACGAACGACCTGACCCAGATGACCTACGGGTTGAGCAGGGATGACGCGGGCCGCTTCATGAACACCTATGTCCAGCTGGGGGTCTTCCCCGAGGACCCGTTCCACATCCTGGACATCGACGGGGTGGGCGAGCTTTTGCACATCGGGGCCGAGCGGGGCCGCAAGACACGGAAAGACCTGACTCTTTCCATCTGCGGCGAGCATGGCGGAAACCCGGAATCCATCGCCTTCTGCCGACAGGCGGGGTTCGATTACGTGTCCTGCTCGCCCTACCGGGTGCCGATGGCGCGACTGGCCGCAGCGCACCTTGCGCTCAACGACAGGGCGAAAATCGTTTAAAAACAGCGATATGTAACGATTTCTCAAGGGATTCCGCCCGATTTTCGGCGGTATCTCGCTCATGCAGCATTGAATTCCGTGGCATTTCGGCAACAGCGGTGGACCGCCGGGACCATAGCCCATAGGTCGCCTGCTGCTTGCAAAGGTGGGGACACGCCCGCCGGACACCAAAGACGGAAAAGAGCAGATGAAACGCATTCTGACCCTCGCGGTGGCGCTGGCCCTGGCGGCCACGACCGCCTTGGCCGATGCCAGCTGGCCGCCCGGCATGTTCGGCTTTCAGTCGGCCGCCCTTAGCCCCGACCTGAAGCGCCTGCCCCGGCCAGACCTGAACGGTCCCTTGCCCGCCATCGCGATGACCGACGGGATCACCGAGGACTGGCTCTTGGCGCGCCCCGCGCCTTCGGGCGATGCGCAGTGGGAATGCCTGACCGAGGCGCTGTATTTCGAGGCGCGCGGCGAAAGCCTGGAGGGGCAGATCGCGGTGGCGGAAGTGATCCTGAACCGCGTCGACAGCCCGCTTTACCCCAGCACGATCTGCGGCGTGGTCAAGCAGCGCGGCGGCGGGGGGTGCCAGTTTTCCTACGTCTGCCAGGGCAAGGTGAAGATGCGCGAAAAGCGCGCGGCCGATCTTGCGGGTCGGATCGCGCAGGCCATGCTGGACGGCGCGCCGCGGGTGCTGACCGACGGGGCCACGCATTTCCACACTCGGGCCGTCAAGCCAAGCTGGTCGAAGCGGTTTCCCAGAACCACGGCCATCGGCGCGCATCTCTTCTACCGCCAACCGGGCAGCCGGGGCTGATGTCGGCCAATGCGCGTTCGGTGACGCCTTCTCGCTTGGCCGCCGCGCGCCGCATGGTATGACGGGCCGAACCGCGGAGGCGCCCATGACCATGTCCGACATCGAGCTTGCCTTCGCCCATCCCGAGGATCGGGCCGAGGCCTCGGCAGGGGCCGCTCCGCGCGACCGGATCAGTCTGCGCGACCATGTGGTCGAGGCCGACATCGGCGCCTTCCAGAAAGAGCGCGGCCACAAGCAGCGCCTGCGCTTCAACGTGGTGGTCGAGGTGCGCCCGGTCACCGAACCGCTGGAGGATGACGTTGACCGCATCCTGTCCTACGACCGGATCACCGAAGCCATCGACGCCGAGCTTGCGCCGAACGGCTGAACCTGCTGGAAACCCTGGCCGAACGGGTGGCCGAGCGCATCCTGGCCGAACCCGCCGCGATGCGGGTCTTCGTCCGGATCGAGAAGCTGGACATCGGCCCCTATGCCCTGGGCGTGGAAATCGTGCGGTCCCGCGCCGAACGCCCTGTCCAGAAGGCGGGCGACGAGGGGATGGAGGCGGTGCATCCGCTGGTCGTCTTCCTGGACAACCCGACGATCCATGCGGCCGACCTGTCTGCGCGCCTTGATGCGCTGCTGGCCGAGGGGTTGCCGCTGATCCTGGCTGTCGGCCTGCCCGATCTGCCGCGCCCGCTGACCGGCCACAAGCCGACTCAGCGCCGGGTCGATCTGCTGGCGATGGAGCAGAACGCCTGGACCCTTGCCGCCCGCGATCCGCGCTGCGTGGTGGTGGCGACGCGGACGGAAATCGACTGGGCGATCAAGCGCGGTCAGTCGCTGGTCTGGGCGCCGTCCAAGCTGGTGCTGGACGCGGTGGACGGGCCGAAGGGGTCCGAGCCGGTCAGCCTTGCCCTGTGGCTGGCGGAAACGATGTCGGCCTCGGCGCTGGTTGTTCACGGCGAGGTTGCAGTCCCGGCAGGAAGCCGCGTTCCGGTGCGGCGGGCCTGACGCTTCCCTCTTGAAAAGCGGCGGACCATCGGCCACTCCGGGGGCATGGAATACTTCCGCCCCATCGCGATGACCGATCCGGCCCGGCCTGCGGGCGCGCTTGCGCTGGCGGGCGGCTGGTGCTGGTTCGACCGCGTCGAGGTGCTGTCCCGCGTTGCCAAAGGCCGGATCATCGCCGCGCATGAGCTGCCAGCGCCGGTCCTGCACCGCCTGACCGCGCCTCGGCCCGACCTTGCCGGGCTGGCGCTGGACCGGCCGCGCCTGATGGGCATCCTGAACGTGACGCCTGACAGCTTTTCCGATGGCGGCCGGTTCCTGGGGGCCGAGGCCGCCGTGGCGCAGGCCCGCGCGATGGCGGCGGCGGCCGAGATCGTCGACATCGGCGGCGAAAGCACCCGTCCCGGCGCGGTCGAGGTTCCGGTGGCCGAGGAAATCGCCCGCACGGTTCCGGTCATCCAGGCGTTGCGGGCCGGGGGGCTGACCGCCCCGCTTTCCATCGACACCCGCAAGGCCGCGGTGGCCGAGGCGGCGCTGCAGGCGGGGGCGACCGTCGTCAACGACGTTTCGGCCTTCGACTTCGATCCGAGGCTGGGGCCGCTGGTGGCGCGCAGCGCGGCTCCGGTCGTGCTGATGCATGCCCAGGGCGTGCCCGCAACCATGCAGGACAACCCGCTTTATGCCGACGTGCTGCTGGACGTCTTTGATGCCCTTGCGGCGCGGCTGGCGCGGGCCGAGGCGCTGGGGATCGACCGCGGGCGGATCGTGCTGGACCCCGGCATCGGCTTCGGGAAGACCCATTCGCACAACCTGGCCCTGCTGCGCGGGCTGTCGCTGTTCCACGGCCTTGGCTGCGCGATCCTGCTTGGCACATCCCGCAAGCGGTTCATCGGGTCCATCGGCGGCGCCGACCGGCCCGAGGACCGCGCCCCTGGGTCCATCGCGACCGCGCTGGCCGGGGTGGCGCAGGGCGTGCAGATCACCCGCGTGCATGACGTGGCCGAGATGCGGCAGGCGCTGCGGCTGTGGCAGGCAATGAACACCGATCACCTGGAGACTGACGCATGACTCGCAAGCTATTTGGCACCGATGGCGTCCGGGGGCGGGCGAACAGCTGGCCGATGACGGCAGAGCTTGCGCTGAAACTGGGCGCGGCGGCGGGTCGGTACTTCCGCCGGGACGGCTCGGCCGCGCATCGCGTGGTGATCGGCAAGGACACCCGGCTTTCGGGATACATGCTGGAAAACGCGCTGACGGCGGGGTTCTGTTCGACGGGCATGAACGTGCTGCTTCTGGGTCCGGTGCCGACCCCGGCGGTGGGCTACCTCACGCGGTCGATGCGGGCCGATGTGGGGGTGATGATCAGCGCCAGCCACAACCCGCACCAGGACAACGGGATCAAGTTCTTCGGGCCGGACGGGTTCAAGCTGTCGGACGCCGCCGAGGCCGAGATCGAGGCGATGGTCGAGGGCGAGATCCAGCCGGCCAAGCCCGAGAACATCGGCCGCGCCAAGCGGATCGAGGACGGGCGCGGGCGGTATCAGGAATTCGTCAAGACCTCGTTCCCGACGGGCCTGCGGCTGGATGGGCTGAAAGTGGTGATCGACTGCGCGAACGGGGCGGCCTACAAGGCGGCGCCCGAAGTCCTGTGGGAGCTGGGGGCCGAGGTGATCCCGGTCGGCGTCCACCCGAACGGGACCAACATCAACGACCGCTGCGGCTCGACCCATACCGAGACCGCCGCCGAGGCGGTGGTCGCCCACGGCGCGCATGTCGGGATTTCGCTGGATGGCGATGCCGACCGGATCATGATCCTGGACGAGACGGGTCGCGTTGCGGACGGGGATCAGATCATGGCGCTGCTGGCCGCGCGTTGGGCCGAGGAGGGGCGGCTGTCGGGCGGCGCCCTGGTGGCGACGGTGATGTCGAACCTGGGGCTGGAGCGGTTCCTGGAAGGGCGCGGGCTGCGGCTGGAGCGGACGGCGGTGGGCGACCGCTACGTGGTGGAACGCATGCGCGAGGGCGGGTTCAACCTGGGCGGCGAGCAATCGGGCCACATCGTGATGACCGACTATGCGACGACCGGGGACGGGCTGGTCGCGGGCCTGCAGTTCCTGTCCGAGATGGTCCGGACCGGGCGGCCGGCGTCAGAGCTGACCCGGTCCTTCGCGACGGTGCCGCAGATGCTGAGGAATGTCCGGTTCAGTGCCGGGGCCAGGCCGCTGGACGTCGCCGCGGTGCAAGAGGTGATTCGGGCCAGCGAGCAGCGGATCGCGGGGCTGGGTCGCATCCTGATCCGGAAATCGGGGACCGAGCCGCTGATCCGGGTCATGGCAGAATGCGAGGACGAGATCCTGCTTGCCGCCGTGGTCGACGAGATCGTCGGCGCGGTGGAGGCGGCGGTCTGACCTCGACAAGCCGCCCGGTCGCGGCAAGGCGGTCTTGGCATTTGCCCGCGGGCCTGGACGTCAGGCAGGATCCGGTCGGGTCAGGCCGACCGGCGCCAGCCAGGCCGTGGATCAGGCCGCAGCTTCGGTGAGGTCCACTGTCCGCAGGATTTCGTCAAGATCGGCGTGATACCCGGTCTCGACCGAGCCTTTCAGCACCACGAATCCCGGGGCCACATCATGGGCACGCGACAGTCCGACCTGGCGCAGGGTAAAGCGGTCCTGCGGCACCAGGACCACCATCCTGCTGCCGGGCCGGAGCGACAGGTGCGCGTGATCCAGATGACTGCCGTCGATGCTGACCACGATCCTTGCGGGACAAAGTGCGCGCTGCATCGTCTCGACCGAGGTGTTGGCGATGTCGATCACCTGCCAGTTCCGGGCGAGCAGCGCTTCGATCAGGGCGTCCTCGTTCGCGATCCAGCGCGGCGCCCCGGTCCGGCCGCGGCGCAGATAGACCGCCGTTTCGCCCGGACTGCCGTACCGGGCCTGAAGCTGGTCCCGGATGCGGTTGTAGCGGGCGACCTTGTGGCTGCCCTGACCGAAGTCCTGGTAGGTGACAAGCTGGTCGGCCAGGACCGACCGGTCGGGCAGGGCGGGCAGCGCCAGAGCCTCCAGATAGGCGGGGCAATGCGCCCAGGCCGGGTCATGTGGCATCCAGAGTGCGCCGACCTCCGGCTCGATCAGGGCGGTGGGGATGGAATCGGTCAGCCAGTGCCCGAAGTAGCGCCAGCTGACCCAACTGTGGCAATAGCGCAGGACCGGCACCTGCGCGACCGGCCGGACAATGTCGGACAGTCCGAACCCCTTGCCGTAGCGTTCATGCTTGCGCCAGGTCGCAAAGCCGGCGCGACGGACCAGGGCCGAGCGCCAGACATGCCGCAGGACCGGGGCATGGGTGACGACGGTCTCGCGGGCCACCTGCACGTGGTAGGCGATTGTCGAATGTTCGTCGGTTCCGGTGACACGGTCCAGCATCCCGTCCAGGCAGGCCGGCGGGCGCACGGCGACAGTCTCGGCGGGTTGCAGGACCTGACTGTCCGGCTGGCCGGGCCCAAGCAGTCGTTGCAGGATCGGGGCGGTCAACGGGGAAAACCGCGCAAGCAATGACACCAATGACACCCCGCATGACAGCCGATTCCGGTCAGGATGCCACAAGGCCGGGGATTCGCGCAGTCCTTGCGTGTGGAAAGCCGGGGCAGCGCCACCAGGCCGGGGACATTCAGTCCGGTTTGCCCGTTCTGCGGGCAAGAGCATAGTCGCCAGAATAGGCCAGGCTGCCGTGGTGGGTGATCTTCGCGGTCTCGTGGCACCAGATCTCGCCGTTGCAGCCCGCGACCCAGCGGCGGCAGAACGAGGTGTCCTCGCCATGCATCACCGCGCCGTCGCGCCCGCGCAGGTGGCTGAAGAAGTCGTGGAAATCCGCGCCGGGGTAGCCGGGGCCGTTGAAGCCGGGGACAGGTTTCGCGGTGCCGGTGGCGACCATGCGCTCGGGCACGGCGCGGCGCAGCAGAAGGAAGCCGGTGCCGACGCCGGGGACCTTGCGGAAGCCGCCCCGCACCTCGTGCGGCCAGGGTTGGCCCGCCTCGAAGGTCTCGGCGACATTGTAGCGCAGCGACCGGGCCAGCAGGTCGGCGGTCGAGGCGCGCATGGCCTGGGGTTTTGCGGCTTCGGCTTCGATCAGGGTGCGAAAGGCCTGCCAGCGCATCTGGCGCTGCGGATAGGGCGCGCAGGTGAAGTCGGCATCGAAGTCGAGCAGGTCGAAGAAAAGCTGGGCCGGATAGCTCATGTCGCTGTCCAGGAGCAGGGCATGGGTGAACTGCTTCTGCGCCAGGAAATACGACATCAGGTAATTGCGCGAGATGACGAGGTCGGACCACTCCCAGGTCCTCACCGCGAAGGCGACCTTGCGGCGGGCCATCGCCTGCGTAAGGCCGATCAGGCTGAGCATGGCGGGCGTGTGGACCTGGCCGCCGGTCGGCATCAGGATGATAACGGTGGCCATCTGGCGGTCGCCCCTTTCGGCATCTCGGCGGCAAGGTGCCAAAGCCACCCGGGGAATTCAAAGGAAAACGGAACCGGGGCGTCCCGGCGCGGTTGGGATCGTGACGGCACCGTGGGGTGCCCTTTGACCT
>PNNE01000413.1 GCA_013824055.1 Rhodobacter sp.
GCCGCCGCCCGGACCAGAGCGCCGATGCGCGTGGCGTCCGAAAGCCCCATGCGGAAGGCGGGACCCGAGACGGAGAGGCCCGCAACCGGCTCGCCATGCGCGTTGAAGATCGGGGCGGCGACGCAGCGCATCCCCTCGGCGCGTTCCTGGTCGTCGATGGAAAAGCCCCGGTCGCGGGTGCGGGAAAGGTCACGCATCAGGGCGCTGTCGCTGGTAAGGGTCAGCGAGGTGAACTTTTCCAGCCCCTTGCGGGCCAGGATGCCGCGGGTCTTTTCCTCGGGATACCAGGCCAGAAGCGCCTTGCCGATCCCGCTGGAGTGCATCGGCGCGCGGGTGCCGGGCGGGAAGAAGGCGCGGATCGCCTCGTAGGTTTCGACCTGGGCGACGAAGAAGACCTCGTCCCTGACCTCGATCCCCAGGTTCGCGGTCTCGCCGGTCTCGCGCATCAGGGCGTCCATCGGCTGGCGGGCGCGCTCGACGACCTTGGTGCGGCGCAGGAAGGCGGACCCCACGCGAAAGGCGCCGGGGCCGATGTGCCAGAACTGGCCTGGCTCATCGACCTCGACCATGCCGTGGCCTTGCAGGGTGACCAGGGCGCGGAAGACGGTGGCGATGGCCTCGCCGGTGTCCTCGGCGATTTCCGACAGGGTCCGGCCGGGGTGCAGGGCGACATGGGTCAGGATGTCCATGCCACGGTCCAGCGCCTGCACCGTGTTCTGGTCGGTCTTGTCGTTGAACGCCTTGGGGCGGCCGCGGAGTTTCTGGGCCATTGGGGGCCTCCTGAGTGGATGAAAAAGCGCAAGCTATTGACCGGGTTGAGGATTAGCACGCCTGAGGGGTAATGAAAAATCTTTTCGAAAAAATTGCGATCATTGGTCGCGGGGCGTAGGTTTTATAAGCGATCTTTCAGGGAGTTGCCCGATGTCCATGCAGAACCCCGTCTTCATCCCTGGCCCGACCAACATCCCCGACTCGGTGCGGAAAGCCTGCGACATGCCGACGCTGGATCACCGCTCGCCCGCCTTTGCGCGGATGTTCAAGCCTGCGGTGGCCGGGGTGCGGCGGGTGCTGAAGCTGGCGGAGGGCGAGGTCATCGTGATCCCCTCGACCGGGACCGGCGGCTGGGAAGCGGCGGTGACAAACACCCTTTCGCCGGGCGACACCGTGCTGGCGGCGCGGTTCGGGATGTTCAGCCACCGCTGGATCGACCTGTGCCAGCGCCACGGGCTGAACGTCCAGATCATCGAGACGCCCTGGGGGCAGGGGGCGCCGCTGGCGGCGATCGAGGCGGCGTTGCAGGCCGACCGCGCGGGCAGGATCAAGGCGGTGCTGGCGACCCACAACGAGACGGCGACGGGCGTGACCTCCGACATCGGCGGCATCCGGGCCGCGATGGATGCGGCAGGGCATGGGGCGATGCTGTTCGTGGACGGCGTGTCCTCCATCGCCTCGATGCCGTTCGACTTTGCCGGCTGGGGCGTCGATATCGCGGTGGCGGGCAGCCAGAAGGGCTTCATGCTGCCTGCGGGCCTGGCGATCCTGGGCATCAGCCCCAAGGCAATCGAGGCGATGGAGACAGCACGACTGCCAAGAACCTTCTTCGATTTCAAGGACATGCTCACGTCCTACGCGCGGGGCGGCTATCCCTACACCCCTGCCGCAGGCCTGATCGCGGGCCTGGCACATTCCATCGACTTGCTGGAAGCCGAAGGGCTGGACAACGTCTACGCCCGCCATCACCGCCTGGCCGAAGGCGTGCGCCGTGCGGTCTTTGCCTGGGGGCTGGAGCCTTTTGCGGCCTCGCCCGATCTCTATTCCGACACGGTGACGGCGGTGAAGGTTCCCCAAGGCTGCGATGGCACCGCGCTGGTCCAGCTGGCGGCGACGAAATACGGCATGGCCTTTGGCGTCGGCCTGGGCGAGGTCGCGGGCAAGGTCTTCCGCATCGGCCATCTGGGCATGCTGACCGAGGCGATGGTGCTGTCGGGCCTCTGCGTGGCCGAGATGTGCATGGCCGACCTCGGCTGGCCGGTGACGCTTGGGTCCGGCGTGGCGGCGGCGCAGGAGTATTATCGGGGCACGGTTCCGGCGATGGCGCTGGCGGCGGAATGAGATGAAAGACATGGCCCTGCAAATCCCCACCTACGACGACATGATTGCTGCGCACGAGCGCATCCGTCCGCATATCCGCCAGACGCCGGTGCGGACCTCGGACCACCTGAATGAGCTTGCGGGCTGCGAGCTGTTCTTCAAGTGCGAGAACTTCCAGGAGCCGGGGGCCTTCAAGGTGCGTGGTGCGACCAATGCTGTGTTCGGATTGACGGACGCGCAGGCGAAGAAGGGTGTGGCCACCCATTCGAGCGGCAACCATGCCTCGTGCCTGTCCTACGCCGCCATGCTGCGGGGCATCTCCTGCAACGTGGTCATGCCGCGCACCGCGCCGCAGGCGAAGAAGGACACCGTGCGCCGCTACGGCGGTGTGATCACCGAATGCGAGCCTTCGACCTCGTCCCGCGAGGCGACCTTTGCCGAGGTGCAGGCCCGCACCGGGGGCGATTTCGTCCATCCCTACAACGACCCCCGCGTGATCGCCGGGCAAGGCACCTGTTCGCGCGAATTCATGGAGCAGACCGGGGGCCTCGACATGGTGGTGGCCCCCATCGGCGGTGGCGGCATGATCTCGGGCACCTGTCTGACGCTGTCGACCCTTGCGCCGGAAACGAAGATCATCGCCGCCGAGCCGGACCAGGCCGACGACGCCTATCGCAGCTTCAAGGCCGGACATATCATCGCCGACGACGCGCCGAAGACCATCGCCGACGGGCTTCTCGTCCCGCTGAAGGACCTGACCTGGCATTTCGTGTCGAACCACGTCAGCGAGATCTACACCGCCTCGGAAGACGAGATCATCGACGCGATGAAGCTGACCTGGAAGCACCTGCGGGTGGTCATGGAACCCTCCAGCGCCGTGCCGCTGGCCGTGGTCCTGAAGAACCGTGCCGCCTTCCGGGGCAAGCGGGTGGGCATCATCATCACCGGCGGCAACGTCGATCTGGACAAACTTCCCTGGATGAAAGGCTGATCCGATGAACAAGCAGACGAATTTCCAGGGCCTCGAAGTGGGTTACGACATCCCGGCCCTTCCGGGCATGGACGAGGCCGACATCCAGACGCCCTGCCTGGTCCTCGACCTCGACGCGCTGGAGCGGAACATCAAGAAGATGGGCAACTATGCCCGCGCGCACGGGATGCGGCACCGGGTGCATGGCAAGATGCACAAGTCGGTGGACGTGGCCTTGCTGCAAGAGCGTCTTGGCGGGTCCGTTGGCGTCTGCTGCCAGAAGGTCAGCGAAGCCGAGGTCTTTGCCCGCGGCGGCATCAAGGATGTGCTGGTGTCGAACCAGGTCCGCGACCCGGCCAAGATCGACCGGCTGGCCCGGCTGCCGAAGCTGGGCGCCCGGACGATCTGCTGCGTCGACATGCTGGACAACGTGGCTGATCTTTCGGCCGCGGCAGTGAAGCACGGCACCACCATCGAATGCCTGGTCGAGATCGACTGCGGCGCGGGGCGCTGTGGCGTGAAGACGACACCGGAAGTCGTGGCTCTTGCCAAGGCGATCGACGCCGCGCCGGGGCTGAAATTCTCCGGCATCCAGGCCTACCAGGGCGCCATGCAGCACCTGGACCGCTACGATGACCGCAAGGCCAAGATCGACCTTGCCGTGGCCCAGGTGAAGGACGCCGTGGATGCGCTGAAGGCCGAAGGGCTGGACTGCGACATCGTGGGCGGCGGCGGCACCGGCAGCTACTGTTTCGAAAGCACCTCGGGGGTTTACAACGAACTCCAGTGCGGCTCCTACGCCTTCATGGACGCGGATTACGGCCGCATCCTCGACAAGGACGGCAAACGCATCGACCAGGGCGAATGGGAGAATGCGCTCTTCATCCTGACCTCGGTGATGAGCCACGCCAAGGCCGACAAGGCCATCGTGGATGCGGGTCTCAAGGCGCAATCCGTCGACAGCGGCCTGCCGGTGATCTTCGGGCGGACGGACGTGACATACGTCAAGTGCAGCGACGAACACGGCGTGGTCGAGGACCCGCAGGGCGTGCTCAAGGTCAACGACAAGCTGAAGCTCGTCCCCGGCCACTGCGACCCGACCTGCAACGTGCATGACTGGTACGTTGGCGTCCGGGCTGGCCGCGTCGAGGTGGTCTGGCCGGTCTCGGCGCGGGGCAAGGCCTACTAGCCTTTCACATTGGCCCAAATATCCCACAGGGGGTCCGGGGGGTGTGAAACCCCCCGCTCCGCCGATTGCCACAAAGGACTGCCTGATGCTCATCCTCCCCGAGGCCCTGATCGCCTCGCTCGTGACGCCTGACGACGCCTTCCGGGCGGTGGAGGCCTGTTTCGCCGCGATGGCGCGCGGCGAGGCCACGAACTTCCCCGTTGTGCGCGAGGCGCTGGGCGAGGGGCGGCAATACGGTTTCAAGTCGGGTCTGGACCGGGCTGGCGGACAGTTGGGGGTAAAGGCGGGGGGCTATTTTCCGGGCAATGCGGCCAGGGGGATGATCAACCACCAGTCCTCGGTCTTCCTGTTCGATCCCGACACGGGGCGCCCGGTGGCGATGGTGGGCGGCAACCTGCTGACGGCGCTGCGGACGGCGGCTGCGTCAGCCATCGCCATCGACCGGCTTGCGCGACCTCGGGCGGATGTCCTGGGCATCGTCGGTGCGGGGCATCAGGCGGGCTTCCAGTTGCGGGCCGCAGCGCGGGTGCGGCGCTTCGAACGGGTGATCGCCTGGAACCTGCACCCCGAGATGCTGCCAAAGCTTGGCGCGGTGGCGGCCGAGCTTGGCCTGCCCTTCGAGCCGGTGGACCTGCCTCGGATGCGCGAGGCCGAAGTGATCGTGACGATCACCTCGTCGCCTGTCGCCAGCCTGCTGGCCCAGCATGTCTCGCCGGGCACGCATCTTTCGTGCATGGGCACCGACACCAGGGGCAAGCAGGAGGTCGACCCGGCCCTGGTCGCCGGGGCAGCGGTCTTCACCGACGAGGTTGCGCAGTCCGTGACCATCGGCGAAGCCCAGCATGCGGTCGGGGCGGGGCTGCTGGACGCCTCGGCCATCGTGCCCCTGGGCGATGTCCTGATCGGAAGGCACCCCGGCCGACAGTCAGAGGCCGAGATCACGGTCTTTGACGGGACCGGGGTTGGGCTGCAGGACCTTGCCGTCGCGGCGGTCGCGGTCAAGCGGGCGCGCGAGCGGGGGCTGGGGATCGAGGTCGGCGTCTGAGCATGGCCGATTTCCTGCGGAGCTCGGTCCGGGGTCCGAGAGACTCCGGTGGCGGCACAGGTGGATTGTGCGGGGAACAAGAACGCCGTTGAAGCGCCACCCGGCCCGTGCTGAGACTGCGCCGAACGCGGGGGAGAGCAACGGGGCGGGAGAGCGGAATGCGGGTCTTCATCAACGGGTTCGGGCGGATCGGGCGGTCGGTGCTGCGGGCCTACCTGCTGACGCCCGAGCGTTGGCCGGGGCTTCGGATCGTCGGGATCAACGACATCGCCACGCCCGAGATGTGCGCCTACCTCTTCGAGTATGACTCGGTCTTCGGGCCGTGGAAGGGCGCGGTTTCGCTGGAGGATGACGCGCTGGTTGTCGACGGGCGGCGCGTGCCGCTGCACCGGACCGCGGATGCATCGACGCTGGCCCTGACCGGCGTCGATCTGGTCATGGAATGTACCGGAAGGGCCGAGGCGCGGGAGGTGGCAGAGCGGGGGCTGCGGGCCGGTGCCGCGCGGGTGCTGGTGTCTGGGCCGTGCTCGGCGGCGGATGTGACGGTGGTGCTGGGGGCGAACGAGGGGGTGCTTGCGGGGCAGAGGATCGTCTCGAACGCATCCTGCACGACGAACGCGCTGGCTCCGCTGGCGCGGCTGATCCATGAAAACTGGGGGATCGTCACGGGGTCGATGACGACGATCCACTGCTATACCGGCAGCCAGCCGACGGTGGATGCGCCGGCGGCGGACTATCCGCGCAGCCGGGCGGCGGCCTTGTCGATGGTGCCGACCACGACCAGCGCCGCGCGGCTGCTGGACGGGGTCCTGCCAATGATCGCGGGGCGGATCGTGGCGCAGGCGGTGCGGGTGCCGGTCGCCTCGGTGTCTTGCGTGGATGTCCATCTGGTGACGTCAAGCCGACCCTCGGTCGAGGAGGTCAACGCAGTCTTCCGGGCGGCGGCCCGCTCCGGCAGCGGCGTGATCGGGGCGACGGACCGGCCGCTGGTGTCCACCGACCTGCGGGCGCGGGCAGAGTCGGTGGTGATGGCCTGCCCGGAGACGAAGGTCTCCAACGGCGGGATGCTGCGGGTCTTCGGCTGGTATGACAACGAATGGGGGTTTTCCAACCGGATGCTGGACATGGCCCTGCGAATGGCGTGAGTGTCCAGGCTGGACAGGCGCTGGAACGACAGGCATTTCAAAGGCTTGGCGCGGGCGATCAGGCTATGGAAGGGGTTGCCTTCGCGATGTTCGGACCGCTCGTCGGGGCCTTCGTTCCTCCTCGCTGGCGGCGCGCCGGGCACGTCCGACGAGAAGACGAAGTCGCACGAGGAGGCGTCAGAGGGCCTTGAGGAACAAGATCCACTCGCGCGCCTCGACCGGCCAGTCGTCCTTGACCACGGGGCGGCGGGCGATCTCGGTATAGCCCTTGGCGCGGTAGAGGCGCAGGGCGTCCTGGTGGGTGTCCTCGGCGATCAGGCTGATGCTGCTGCGACCGGCGCCGCGGGTCACCGCCTCGGCCTTGGCAAGGAGCGCTGTACCCAGGCCCCTGCCGCGGAACTGCGGGTAGGTCGCCAGCACGTTCAGATACCACGACCCCGGCGCCAGAGCTTCCAGCTCCAGAAGCGGCACGAAGATCGCGGGCGTGCCGGGGTCGATCGGCTCGGGCGCGTCAGCGGCGGGATAGCCAAGCAGGCAGGCTGCGACCTGGCCCTCGACCTCGGCCAGCCAGGCGTTGCGGTAAGAGAAGCTGCCAGCGTCGCGCGCCGCGCGTTCACGCCCGTAGGCGATGGGGTCCACCCCCGGCGCGGCGGATTTCTTCCAGAAGTGCAGCGGCAGGTCGTCGGCGGCCATGTTGATGAAGCGCACCAGATGGTCGGCGTCACTGGGTCTTGCGTCACGGATCGGCATCGGGCACCTCCTGTCTGCCACGGGATGAACCAGAGCAGGCCCTGCCTTGCAAGGCGAAAACCCGACGCGGAATGGCGCGTCCCGGCCTTGCGTGGCTGCCAGTGGGGTCCTACCAAGGACCAAAGACAGGGAGACTTACCATGACCGACACCGTTTTCCGCTTCCCCGCCCCCGGACCCGAGCCGGTGGTCACTGACCTGGAAGGTTGGGTGAAGACCGAAGGTCAGCCGATGATGAAGACCTGGGTCCAGCACACTTCGGCCGATGGCAGCGTGATCAGCGGCACCTGGGAGGCGACGGTGGGGTCATGGCACGCGTCCTACAGGTTCTACGAATTCGTCCACCTGATCGAGGGCCAGATCACCATCACCCCGGACGGGGGCAGCCCGGTGACGCTGCGGCCGGGCGATGCCTTCGTCGTCGAACCGACGTTCAAGGGCACCTGGACC
Organism: Rhodobacter sp.; assembly: GCA_013824055.1. Taxonomy (GTDB): domain Bacteria; phylum Pseudomonadota; class Alphaproteobacteria; order Rhodobacterales; family Rhodobacteraceae; genus Tabrizicola. The sequence goes on from PNNE01000413.1 coordinate 7,640, forward strand.
ATCGAGGCCCCGGTCAGGAAGCACTTCTGCATCAAGCTGACGTAGGCCCCGACTAGGACCAGACCCTGGTTTCCGGCAGTGGCTGGTCGGCGGCGTCGAACAGGGGTTGCAGGTTCTTCGGCGCATACGTCATCCGCCTGCGCGTCTTGACCAGGTCGTCGGGCGAGATGAGGCCAAGCTTGCCAAAGCGTTCGATCGCGCTCCAATGGACAAATTCGTTGATCGTTCTCAACGGCTTGCTGTTCGGGCCAAGCGGGCGGTAAAGCCGCTCCCAGGGGGCCACGGGCACGTTCTGCTCGCAGACGCTGCGGATCGTGGGTGTCAGGCGGTCCTTCACCGACCAGCCCTGGCGCGGGTCGTGCGTGGGGCCAAGGACGTTGATCGCTGCGGCCTGAGGCAGAAGGCCCGGCGTCGCCTCGTCGATCTGCAGCCCGGCGGTCTTGGCCCGGTCGATCATCCACAACAGCGGGATGTCGGCCAGTTCGCGGTCGGAATAGCCGCCACCGACATCGGCATGGCTGCCGGCGAACCAGACCTGCTCGATGGTCGAGCGGTCCGGGGCCTTCCCGGTCCAGAGCGTGGGCACGAATTCGTCGCGGTGTTCGTCGATGGCCAGAGCCTGCGCGCCATGCCTGACGATGCGCGAGGGCGAGGTGTCGTGAAAGCCGTGGACCAGGCCCGAAAGCTCGCCCAGAACGCCGACCGGGATGCCAAGCGCGCCCACGGTGTCCCAGACACCAAGGAAGTTGACCGTCACCTCCTCATGCGTCTGGATCTGGCGCTTGGCGTAGCGGCGCAGGAAGTCCTTGGGCGAGCGGTTCCTGAAATCGCGGTAGTAGGTCCAGGCGGTCGACAGGTGCCCCAGGCTTTGCCGTTTCAGCAACCCCGCCGAGCCGAGAAGCCCGGTCAGCGACCGCGCGGCATAGGCCCCGCGGGAATAGCCGAACAGGAAGATCTCGTCCGCCGGGACGTCGCGGCCCTGGTCGTCCTTGTGCGCGGGGACGTAGTTCTGGGCGAGAAACAGATAGGCGGTGCGGATGATGTCCTCGATGCCCGACCCGGTGGCCCCGGCGACCAGCCGTTCCAGTTGCGAGCCGCTGGTGCCCACGCCACGCAGGTAGACCGAGAATTGCGGCACCCCGTCGCTGCCGGAATTGGCGCGGATGGCGCGGGACAGGCGGACCACGTTGGTCTCGGCCCGTTCACTGTCGGCGGCGTTCCAGGTTCCGTCGAAGCAGACGACAAGGCGTTTGTGCATGGTGCAATCCCATCGCCGAAAGGACTTGAGAGCGCCGCGGAAGACTGTGGGCGCGCCCTCGGGATGGTGCATCCGGACCCCGAAGCTGTCAACGCCGGTGCCCTTGCGGTCGCTTGGCCCGGCCCGTCGTGGTCGTGGCAGCACCGGACCGCGCTTGAGCGCGGCGATGGTGGTGCCGTTCCTTGCAGGTTGGCGCCCGCCGCGACGCAGATGGCGGGTGCCGGTCGCTGTCAGTCGCCCAGATCTTCCGGCAGGGCGAGGTTCAGGATGATCGCGATGGCCGCTGCGGGCAGGAGCCCGGAGGTCAGCAGGATCTGCGCGGTGCGGCCCATGTGCTGCAGCGCCTCGGGCACCTGTTGCAGGCCAAGACTGATCGACAGTGCCGTGGCGAAGATCACCATGTTGCGGCGGTTCCAGCGCACCTCTGACAGCATGTTGACGCCAGCGGCGCAGACCATGCCGAACATCACCACCACGCCGCCGCCAAGCACGTTGATCGGCACGGTGTTGATCGCGGCGCCGATCTTGGGGATCAGGCCGCAGACGATCAGGAAGATCGCGCCGATGGTGACGACATGGCGGCTCATCACGCCGGTCATGGCGATGAGGCCGAC
>PNNE01000046.1 GCA_013824055.1 Rhodobacter sp.
GGCGCCTCGCTGTTCAAGCAGGCACAGGCCTTGTCCAAGGGCACCGACGTGCTGGTGGCAACTCCCGGCCGTCTGATCGACCTTCTGGAGCGTGGCGACGTCAAGCTGGACCAGTGCGGCTATCTGGTGCTGGACGAAGCCGACCACATGCTGGACATGGGCTTCATCCATTCGCTGCGGAAGATCGCCAAGCACATCCCGCTGAAGCGCCAGACCATGCTGTTCAGCGCGACCATGCCGAAGGACATCTCGGAAATCGCCGACACCTACCTGCGCGATCCGATCAAGGTGCAGGTCGCCCCCCCGGGCAAGCCGGTCGAGCGGATCAGCCAGGGCGTCCACTACATCCCGAACGGCGACAAGGCCCGCGTGCTGGAAGACTATCTGAAAAAGCACCCTGGCGAGCAGGCCCTGGTCTTCGGCCGCACCAAGCACGGGTCGGAAAAGCTGATGAAGCTGCTGGCCGTCTGGGGCTTCAAGGTCGGCTCGATCCACGGCAACAAGAGCCAGAACCAGCGCGACCGCACTCTGACCGAGTTCCGCAATGGCGAGCTTGACGTGCTGGTCGCGACCGACGTCGCCGCACGCGGGATCGACATTCCGACCGTGCGCCACGTCTACAACTTCGACATGCCGAACGTGCCGGAAAACTACGTCCACCGCATCGGCCGCACCGCGCGGGCGGGGGCCAACGGGTCTTCGATCAGCTTCTGCGCTCCGGCTGAAATGGGCGAGCTGCAGGCGATCGAGAAACTGCTGAAGACCCCGCTTCCCGTTGTTGGTGGCGCGCCCTGGGCGGCGGATGTGGTTGCTGCGGCTCCGAAGCCGGGGCAGAACCGCGGACAGCGCCAGGGCAATGGCGGACGGCAGGGCCAGAAGCTGACGGCCAAGCCGCAGGGCCAGCGGTCCGGGTCGGGCAAGCCTGCGGGTCAGGGTCGTCCGGCGGGTCAGGGCAAACCGGCGGGCCAGCGCCCGGCCAAGCCGCAAGGCGGCAGCTTCGCGCCGCGCCGCGACGCACGCTAGACATGGCAGGCGGGGTCGGATGAAGCCGGCCCCGTCTTCGATCCTGTCAGCCGGCTTCTTCTTCCAGGTTCAGCTTCATCTCCAGCAGCACCTGCTGGATCGCCAGCGTCTCGCGCAAGAGCCGCTTGGCCTCGTTGACCGAAATCTTCCCATCCCCGATGGCCTGATTGTATTCCGCCATCAGCATCCCGAAGCGCTGCGCCAGGGCAACGACATCCTGGTTCACGCCGGACGAGGTCGCGTCGCGCTTTTCCCCGTCATAGGACAGCGTGATCCCTCGCAGGTCCGCCAGAGCCGCCGTCACATGCGGAAAGCGGCTTGAGGACTCCAGCGCCGCCACCACGTCGATCGGCATGAAGCGGTCATCGTGTTCGTCGCTGTCGGAATAGTAGCGCCCCAGCGTGGCCTTCGACTTGCCCGTGATCTCGCAGGCTGATTCAATTCCCACATCCTTGACCAACGCCTCGGTGTGTTTCTTCAGATAGGACGCAACCGACATCACCAACTCCACTGCCCTGCCCTTGGGTCAACCCCGGGGAAACCCGAAGTTTTTTTCCCATTAATCGGATGGGAAGGGTTTGTCATGAATAAAGAGGTTCCGGAGCTTTCCGGAACGTTAGCGAGTGGCCGATGTCCCCAGCGTCGGCATGGGTGGGGTCCGCCGCATCATCCTTTCGGGTGACGGCGGTGCCGACGAAACGCGGCGGGCCCGTGTTTTTCAGTGTGCGAATGTTTCGGTTATGTGTGTTCGGGCCTGCGGTCCCGCCCGGTCAGCGGTTCCCTTCGGCAAGCCGGGTCGTGTCTGCCAGTCATCAGGCTTGCAGCGCGGCCCGGTGATCGGCTAGGGGATCGCGCCATGGCCAAGCTCTACTTCCACTATTCGACGATGAACGCGGGGAAATCGACCTCGCTGCTGCAAGCCTCGCACAACTACCGCGAGGGGGGGATGCAGACCTGTCTGATCACCGCGCAGTTCGACAACCGCGCCGGCGAAGGCCGCATCGCCAGCCGGATCGGCATCGGCGAGCCTGCCGATACCTTCGGCCCGGATGAGGACATGTTCGAAAAGCTGAAAGCGCGGTTCGAAAAAGGCCCCGTGGCCTGCGTCTTCATCGACGAGGCGCAGTTTCTGTCCAAATCGCAAGTCTGGCAGCTGGCCCGCGCGGTCGATGACCTGGGCGTCCCGGTGATGGCCTACGGGTTGCGGGTGGACTTCCAGGGCAACCTCTTCCCCGGCTCGGCCGCGCTGCTGGCCTGGGCCGACGAAATGCGCGAGGTCCGCACGATCTGCCATTGCGGCAAGAAGGCCACGATGGTCATCCGCCGCGGCCCGGACGGGCGCGCGCTGAAAGAGGGCGAGCAGGTGGTGATCGGCGGGAACGAGACCTACGTCAGCCTTTGCCGCCGTCACTGGCGCGAGGCGATGGGCGACTGATCGCGCTGCGGGCGGGCGATGACAATCCCCGCCAGCGCGATCAGCGCCATGCCGATCCAGGCAAACCAGCCCAAAGTCGCCCCACAGAATGAACCCCCACAGCGCCGAGGCGGGCAGGATCACGTATTCAAAGACCGACACGCGCGAGACCTCGGCCATCTGGTAGGCCTTGACGAACATCCCCACCCCGACCAGCGAGCCTGCCGCCTGGACGAATGTCCACCACAGGAACTCGCCCGTCGGCCAGACCGGCCCGCGCTGGAGGAACCCCTCCGGTCCTTCGGGCACTGCCAGCGGGAAGGCCCAAAGCACGGCCATCCCAAGCAGCCCGTAGACCCCCAGCATCCCGAAGAACCCGGCCACCACGGTCTCGGCCGTCTCGCCCGCGCACCAGCGCCGGGTGGCGATGTTGCCCATCGCGTAAAGCGCGCCCGAGATCACCGGCAGAAGAGCTGCCAGCGTGGCGCCCGACAGTGCCTCGGGTCCCAGGACCAGGACCACGCCCGCGAAACCGATCAGCACCGCCAGGACCTGCACGCCGCGGATCGGCTGGCCGTAAAGATAGCGCTGGAAGAACAGGACGAACAGCGGCGCGGTGAACAGGCCCGCCGCGACCTGGGCCACGGGCAGGAAGGCCAGCGCGCCGAAGTAGATCAGCATCGCGGTCCCGTGGATTGCCGACCGCGCGAAGACGGCCCAGGGCCGTTTGGGCCAGAGCCGCAGCCCCATCGGCACCGCGACCAGCGCCAGGATCGCGACGGCCATCGCCGTCCGCGTCGCATGGAACTGCCACAGCCCCGCATCGCGTGCGATCACCCGGACATAGTTGTCGGTAAAGGAAATCACGCTGGCATAGACCAGCACGGCGCCAAAGGCGGCCAGGGTTCGGTTCGGGGTGTCGGTCATCTGCGGGTCCGGATCCTGCTTTCCCTGACAGGACCCGACATCCGGGGCCCGCGCCAGCCCGAACGCGACCCGCCCGGCCAAATCCCGGTCGCTGGCGTGCTCCGCGTCAATCTGTGCGGGAAGGGTGATTGTCGCCGCCGTCCGGGCCGGATAAGCTGGCGACCAAACAGGCAGAGACCCCGCAGCCGATGACGGCGCTACGCAAGTATCAACGGCTGGAATGTGGAGGCCTGTGGCGCGAGACGCCGCAGGACCAACGGCGTGAGGTGCTGGTCCACTTCGGCGAGGCGACGCTGGTGCTGTCCGATCCGAAAAGCGGCACCGCGATCAGCCACTGGTCATTGCCCGCCATCCAGCGGGTGAACAAGGGCGAGGAGCCGCCCGTCTTTGCCCCCGGCCCCGACGCCAGCGAAAGTCTGGAACTGTCCGATCCCGACATGATCGCGGCCCTTGGGGCGGTGCGCCACGCGGTCCAGGCCGCCAGGGCCAAGCCCGGACGTCTGCGCGGCGTCCTTCTGTCCGGGGCCGCGGCCGCCGTTGTCCTGGTCGGAGTGATCTGGCTTCCCGGCGCGCTGGTCCGCCACACCGCCTCGGTCGTGCCTCTGGCGCAACGTGCCGACATCGGGCAGCGCGCGCTGGATGACCTGACCCGCGTCACGGGTGCCGCCTGCAGCAACCAGCTTGGCCTGCAGGCGCTGGCCGCCCTCTCCGAACGGGTCTTCGGCCCGGTCGACACGCCGATCCTCTACGTCCTGCCCGAGGGCGTCGAACACCCGCTGCACCTGCCCGGCGACGTCATCATCCTGCCGCGCCGCCTGATCGAGCAGTCGAACGGCCCCGAGGCGATCGCCGGTGCGGCCCTGGTCGAACGGCTGCGCAGCCGCACGCGCGACCCGATCATTCCGCTGCTGGAATATGCCGGCCTAAGGGCGACGGTGCAGCTTCTGACCACGGCCGATCTGCCGGACACTGCCCTTGCCGGCTATGGCGAGGCGCTTCTGCGCGCTGCCCCCGAGCCCCTGGCCGAAACCAGTGTGCTCTCGGCGTTCGAGGCCGCGCAGGTCCCCGCCACGCCCTATGCGCTGGCCGTGACCCCGGAGGCAAACGCGGGTCTTGCGTCGAACGACCCCTACAAGGGCCTGGCGCCGTCACCGCTGATCCCCGATGAAAGCTGGATCACCCTGCAAGGCATCTGCGGCGGCTAGACGGCTCAGGGGCTGACCACCGACGCCTGGGCAAAGCCCGCGTCTTGCAGCGCCGCTTGCGCCGCCGCGGCCGCCGACTGGTCGGGGAAAGGTCCGGCGAAGACAGTGATGACGGCCCCGTTGCCACCCTGAACCCGGCCGCGGACCATGCCGTAACCCAGTTCGGCCAGCCGCGCCTCGGCCTGGTCGGCGGTCCTCGGCTCGCCGTAACTGCCGACCGCCACGAAATACCCGCCGTCCGCCTGCGCCGCAGGTGCGGTCGGGGCCACCTGCACCGGCTGAACCCCCACGTCCTCGACCACCGGAACGCGCCCGCCCGAGGGAGGATTGCCACAGACCGGCACCCCCTGGCGCGAGACGCGGGGCACCCACACCACCTGGGTCCCGGCGCCGGCCCGGGCGAACATGCAGCCCTTGCTGTCGACGTATTGCAGACCGGCATACTCCGCCGGCGGCAGCTCCGCAGGCTGCAGCGGCTCGGCTTGCGCTGGCACCGCGGCAAGCAGCAGCACGGGCAGCACCAGCACGGGCAGCAGCACGGGCAGCAAGGCCCGGATCATTTGGTCCCGAACATCCGGTCGCCGGCATCGCCCAGACCTGGCACGATGTAGCCGTGATCGTTCAGATGGCTGTCCACCGCCGCCGTGACGATCGGCACATCGGGATGCGCCTCCTTCATCCGGGCGATCCCTTCGGGCGCCGCCAGCAGACACAGGAACCGGATCTGCTTGGCCCCGGCCTGCTTCAGCAGCGACACCGCCGCCGCGGACGAGTTTCCCGTGGCCAGCATCGGGTCCACGACAATGGCGATCCGGTCTTCCATGTGATCCGGCAGCTTGCAGTAGTATTGCACCGGCTGCAGCGTCTCGGGGTCGCGATACAAGCCGACGAACCCCACCCTGGCCGCCGGGACCAGTTCCAGTATCCCGTCCAGCAGCCCGTTCCCCGCCCGCAGGATGCTGACCAGCGCCAGCTTCTTGCCCTCGATCACCGGGGCATCCATCTCCTCCAGCGGCGTCTCGATCCGCTTGGTGGTCATCGGCAGTTCCCGCGTGACCTCATAGGCCAGAAGCAGGCTGATCTCGCGCAGAAGCTTGCGAAAACTGGCGGTGGACGTGTCCTTCTCGCGCATCAGGGTCAGCTTGTGCTGGACCAGGGGGTGCGACACGACGGTCAGGTGATCCAGCATTCAGGCCTCCAAGAGCTTTCCGATCCTGGTCTTGGTATCGGCATCGCAGAAGGCCGCGTCAAGCGACTGGCGCGCGATCCGCCGGAATTGCCCCTCGTCCCAGTCGAAGGCGCGGTGCAGTTCTTCGTACTCCCGCGCCATCGTGGTGTGGAAGAACGGCGGATCGTCGGTCGAGATGGTGACCTTCACCCCCCGGCGGTCCAGTTCGGCGATGGGGTGCGCCTTGAAACCCGGATAGATCCCCAGCGTCACGTTCGACCCGGGACAAACCTCCAGCACGATCCCCGTCTCGGCCAGTTCATCCACCAGGCCCGGGTCCTCGATCGCCCGCACGCCATGCCCGATCCGCTCCACCCCCAGGTCGCGCACCGCGTCGCGCACGCTGTCCGGCCCGCCCCATTCCCCGGCATGGGCCGTCAGCCGCAGCCCCGCCTCCCGCGCGCAGTCGAAGGACCAGGAGAAGTCCTTGGGCGCTCCGACCTTCTCGTCTCCCGCGATGCCGAAGCCGACGATCCAGTCGCCCGCCGTCTCGGCAGCACAGCGGGCCGTCTCGCGCGCCTTCTCCGGCCCGAAGTGCCGGATGCAGGTGATGATCCCGCGCAGGGTGATGCCCAGGTCACGCTCGGCCTGATCCGCCGCCTCCCGCATCGCATGAAGGTATTCCTTCCACGCGCCCACATCGCGCCCCCCGCAGAAATCCGGGCTCAGGAAGGTCTCGGAATAGACCACGCCGGACTGCGCCGATTCCTCCAGCACCGCCAGCACCAGCCGCTGATAATCGCGCGGAGATTGCAGGGCCGAGGTCGCCGCCTCATAGACCTTCAGGAAATCCCAGAAGTCCTTGTAGCGGTAGTTCCCCCGCGCATCGAACACCCCGGCTATGTCCAGATGCTTTTCCTTCGCCAGCCCCGCGATAAAGCCGGGCGGAGCCGCCCCTTCCAGATGCAGATGCAGTTCGACCTTCGGTAATCCGCTCATGCCATCCCCATTTTCTGTCTACAAATATCCTCGGGGGGTCCGGGGGGCGAAGCGCCCCCGGCGGCCCGTCACAGGAAACTCCGCCCCGGCCCTTGTGCCGCCACACCCAGATGCGCAGCCACCGAGGCCCCAACGTCCACGAATCCGCGCAGACCGACCTCGCGCGCACCGACGCCCCAGGCCACCACCGGCACCCGTTCCCGCGTATGTTCCGTCCCCCGGAAGGTCGGGTCGTTGCCGTGATCGGCGGTGAAGATCGCCAGGTCCCCCGGCCGCAACTGCGCGAAGAACCGGGGCAGGGCGGCATCGAACCACTCCAGCGCCCGGGCATAGCCTGCCACGTCACGGGGATGGCCATACAAGGTGTCGAATTCCACGAAGTTCGCAAAGGTCAAGCTGCCCGCCTCAGCATCCGCTCCCAAACGCACCAGATGTTCGAAAAGATCAGAGTCGGACTTGCCCTTGTGCAGGTGGCCGATCCCGCGCATCGAAAAGATGTCGCCGATCTTGCCGACCCCGTGCGTCTCCCGCCCCGCGTCCGAAACCCAGTCCAGCAAGGTCGGCGACGGCGGCGCGATGGCGAAATCCTTGCGGTTCGAAGTGCGCTTGAAATTGCCCGGCCCCCCGGTGAAAGGCCGCGCGATGACCCGGCCCACCTTCCGGGCGTGCAGCATCGGCGCCAGGTCCTTGCACAGCTGCAACAGCCGATCCAGCCCGAAAGCCTCTTCATGTGCGGCGATCTGGAAGACGCTGTCGGCGCTGGTGTAGCAGATCGGCCAGCCGGTCCGCAGGTGTTCCTCGCAATGCTCGGCAATGATCGGCACGCCCGAGGCATGGCAGTTCCCCAGAATGCCCGCGGTCCCGGCCAGACGGCAGACCTCGGCGACGATGTCGTCCGGGAACGCCGGTATCGTGTCGGGGAAATAGGTCCAGTCCCAGGGCACCGGCACGCCCGCCAGCTCCCAGTGCCCGGAGGGGGTATCCTTGCCCCGCGACACCTCGGTTGCCGCACCCCACAGCCCCTTTGGGGTCGCCGCAAGCCCCGGCGTCGCGAAGCCCGAGGCCAGCCGGATCGCCGCGCCCAGGCCCAGCTGGTCAAGGTTCGGCAGCTTCAAGGGACCCGTCCGCCCGACATCGGCCCGCCCGTCGGCGCAGGCTGCCGCAACATGACCCAGCGTGTTCGACCCGGCATCGCCGAACGCCTCGGCATCCGGTGCGCCGCCGCACCCGACACTGTCCATCACGATCAGGAACGCCCGCCCCTGCACTCTGGCCATCAGCCGATCCTCTTCTGCACCAGAAGCGGTTCCTCGGGCAGGTCTGCCACAATCGCATAGGCCGCCTGGACCGCCGCCACTGCCGCCCGGGCCTCGTCTTCGGTTGCCGCATGGACCATCGCCAAGGGCACGCCCGCCCCCGTCTCCTCGCCAAGACCGGCCAGGTCCGACAATCCGACCGAGGGGTTCACACGGTCGCCTTCCCGCAGCCGTCCGCCGCCCAGGTGCACCACGGCCAGCCCCAGCGCCTCTCCGTCGATGCGCCCGACGAACCCGTCATGCAGCGACGGGACCTCCAGCATCACCGGGGCCGAGGGCAGCCGGTCCGGCCAGCGGTCCACGAAATCCGCAGGCCCGCCCTGCGCCACGACCATGCGCCCGAAGAACTCTGCCGCCTGGCCCGATTCCAGCGCCTGCGCGATCCGGCCCGCGCCGTCGCTTGCGTCCGAAGCCAGCCCGGCCAGCGCCAGCACTTCGCCGCCCAGCGCCACCGTCAGGTCCCAGACGGCCGCGTTGACCGAGGTCCCGGTCAGCGTTTCCATCACCTCGATCACTTCCAGCGCATTGCCCGCCGCAGTCGCCAGGGGCTGCGACATGTCGGTGACAAGGGCCGAGGTCATGCAGCCCGCCCCCTGCGCCGTCTTGACCAGCGCCTGCGCCAGGGCCTCGGCGTCCTTGGCCGTCTTCATGAACGCGCCCGAGCCGCACTTGACGTCCAGGACCAGCGCCTCCAGCCCCGCCGCCAGCTTCTTCGACAGGATGGATGCCGTGATCAGGTCGATCGACTCCACGGTCGCCGAGACATCGCGGATCGCATAAAGCCGCCGGTCCGCCGGGGCGAGGTCCGCACTGGCCGCCACGATGGCGCATTTCACCTCGGCCATCTGCTTGCGCAACGCCGCTTCCGAAAGCCCGGTCCGGAACCCCGGAATCGCCTCCAGCTTGTCCAGCGTCCCGCCGGTATGCCCCAGCCCGCGGCCCGAGATCATCGGGACGTAAGCCCCGCAGGCCGCCAGCGCCGGGGCCAGCAGCAACGAGGTGCAATCCCCGATCCCGCCCGTCGAATGCTTGTCGACCACCGGGCCGGGCAGGTCCCATGCCAGCACCTGGCCGCTGTCGCGCATCCCGCGGGTCAGCGCCACGCGCCCCGCTTCGGACAGGCCCTTCAGCAGCACCGCCATCGCGAAGGCCCCGGCCTGCGCATCCGTCACCTCGCCCGATGCAAGGCCCATCGCGAACCAGCGCAGCTCTTCAGCCGAGGGTTGCCCCCCGTCCCGCACTTTCGCGATGACCTGACGCGCGGCGGTCACGTGCGCTCCATATGGGCAGCGGTGAAGACGCCCGGCAGCAGGTCGGCCACGGTCATGACCTTCGCCTTGCCGTCGGTGGTGCAAAGCGTCACGCGCACCTCCTGCCCCGCGAACTCGGCGATCTTCTGGCGGCAGCC
>PNNE01000331.1 GCA_013824055.1 Rhodobacter sp.
GTTCTGGCTGAACGAGGTGTTCGGCAGCGCACCGAAGACGCCCGCCACCGCCGTGCCCGCGCCATCGGCGAAGGTCGCGCCCTTGATCTCCTGGTCGGTCGCCTCGCGCCCGGCGCCGCCCTTGGCGATACCGGACACATCGCCCACGGTTTCGATCGCCGAGACGATCGCCATGAAGCACATGCCGATGATGATGGCGGCGTTGACCTCGAAGCCCCAGCGGAAGGGGTTGGGCAGGGCGAAGACGCCAGCCCGCTCGATGGCGGTGAAGCTGACCTGACCGAGGGCCAGGGCGACCACATAGCCGGCAAGGATGCCGACCAGGACGGCTGCGACGGAAAGGAAGCCGCGCGCGAAGAACTTGATCGCGAGGGTCACGAGGATCACGACAATCGCCGGAAGCCACTGATTGAAGCTGCCGAAGCTGATCGTGGACCAGTCGACGGGGGTGCCCGCGGCGCGGGCCTCGGCGATGGCGCGCATTCCGGCCTCCATCGCGGGGACGCCTCCGGCGGCGTACTGGATGCCGACCTGCACCAGCGCGAGGCCGATCATCAGCACGATCAGGCCGGTGACGAGGGGCGGCAGCGCATAGCGGATGCGCCCAACGAAGAAGCCGAGGAAGAAGTGGAAGATACCGCCCAGGACAACGCCCGTCATCAGCCCGGCCAGGCCCGCGGTGCCAAGGCCGGCGACGGCCGGGATCATGACCGGCACGAAGGCGAAGGAGGTGCCCTGCACGATCGGCAGCCGCGCGCCGACCGGGCCGATGCCCACGGTCTGCAAGAGCGTGGCGATCCCTGCGAACAGCATCGACATCTGGATCATGTAGGTCATGTCCGGGAAGCCAAGTGCCGCCTGGTCCGAGCCGAAGCCGATCCCGGCCGCGCCGCAGACGATGATGGCGGGTGTCACGTTCGAGACGAACATCGCCAGAACGTGCTGGATGCCGAGCGGGACAGCCTGTCCCAGCGGCGGCAGATAGTCCGGGTCGCGGAGTTGCTCTGGCGTGCCCAGAGATACGCTGGTCATGATGGCTACCTTTCCCTTTGGGGCGTTTGTGTTCGCGCCGTCTGCGCATTGCCCCTGCATGCGCTCCGGTTAGGAGGCCCGCTATGGGGCCAGAACCGTCCAGGGTTGGCTGTAACGGTGTTCTTCAAGGTTCGGCGTCGGGCCGATCCGGTCCACGACGGCGAAGAGGCCAGGAGCGTGCAGCGGTGTCAGCACCCCGTGCCAGGTGCCGCGGTGCAGGTTGATGCCCTGCGCGCCATTGGTCAGGAAGGCCCGAGGCGGGGCTTCGGGGCCGGTGGCGACAATGACAAGGAAGGGATGCCCGGTCATCGGGATGAAGGCCTGCGAGCCTTCGGGATGGCGTTCGATCAGGTCGAAACTGTAGGGCAGCGCGCGGGGTTCGGCCTGGAAGATCGAGATCCCGGCGCGGGCCCCGTCGACCTGTGGCCCGAAGTCGAGTGTGGCGCGGTCATGGTGGCGGCGGCAGAGGCCAGCGTTGATCGGACGGAAGTCTCCGGTGGCGTCCAGCACATCGCCGAAGGGGGCGAAGGCTGCGGCCGTCAGGGGCTGGGGGCGCAGGGTTCTCATCCGCGGCTCCTCGTGCGGCTTCGCCTTCTCGTCGCAGGGTTCGGACCCGGCGAGGCGTGCCACGGCCATCGACGAGCGGTCATCGCGCCGGTCCGAAGGCGCCGGGGCCACGCAATCTGGCGTGGCGGTTGACGTCCTTGTAGAGCAGGTAGCGGAACCGCCCCGGACCGGCGGCATAGCAGGCCTGCGGGCAGTAGGCGCGCAGCCACATGAAGTCGCCTGCCTCGACCTCGACCCAGTCCTGGTTCAGCTTGTAGACGGCTTTGCCTTCAAGGACATAGAGCCCGTGTTCCATCACATGGGTTTCCTCGAACGGGATCACGCCGCCCGGCTGGAAGGTCACGATGTTCACATGCGCGTCGTGGCGCAGGTCATCGGGTTCGACGAAGCGGGTGGTGCCCCAACGGTCCTGGGTGTCGGGCATCCAGCGGATGGGAACGTCGCGTTCGTTGATCACGAAGGCCTCGGGCGCGGGGACGCCGGGGGCTGGTTCATAAAGCTTGCGCAGCCAGTGGAAGCGGGCAGGCCGGGTGCCTTCGGCAAGAAGGGTCCAGCGGGTGCCGGCGGGAAGATAGGCGTAGGAGCCTTCCTCCATCTCGTAGCCGGTGCCGTCGATCATCAGGGTGGCAAGGCCGCCGGTGAAGAAAAGCCAGTGTTCGGCGCCGGTTTCGGCATCGGGCGCGTCAGAGCCGCCGCCGGGGGCGACCTCCATCACATATTGGCTGAAGGTCTCGGCAAAGCCCGACAGGGGCCGCGCGATGAGCCAGAGCTTGGTGCGGGTCCAGCCGGGCAGGAAGCTGGTGACGATGTCGGAAAAGCAGCCCTTCGGGATCACGCAATAGCTGCCGGTAAAGACGGCGCGCTGGGTCATCAGCGCGGTCTGCGGCGGCAGGCCGCCAGGGGGGGCGTAATACTGGCTCATGGCAACTGGTCCTTCAGGCGCAGTTCGGCGATGCGCTCCACCTGGGCGCAGGCGGTGGCGAATTCGGTCTGTGTGTCGTGGTTGATACGGGTCTGGAAGGCGTCGAGGATCGAGGCTTTCGTGTTGTCGCGAACGGCAATGATGAAGGGAAAGCCGTGCCTGGCGACATACTCCTCGTTCAGCCGCTGGAAGCGGCTTCGCTCGTCGTCGGTGAGGGCGTCGAGGGCGGCGCTGGCCTGTTCGGCGGTGGAGTCGCGCGTCAGGCGCCTGGCGGCGGCGAGCTTGCCGGCAAGGTCGGGGTGGGCCTTGAGGACCTGCAGGCGTTCTTCGGGGCTGGCGCTGCGGAAGATGCGGGTCAGCGCATTGTGCAGGCCTGCTGCCGAATCATGGGCGGGACCGAGTTCCAGGTCGAAGGCGCGGTCGGCGATCCACGGCGAATGTTCGAAAATGGACCCGTATCTTTCGACGAACCGTTCACGTGCCATTTCAGAGGGACGCTCGAACCGCTTGTGCGGATGGGTCTTTTGCCAATGTCGGGCGATGTCGATCCGGCGCGGGAACCAGACCCCGGCGTGGGATCGTGCATAGTCGAGGAAGCGTTTAAGGCCCGCAAACTTGCCCGGACGCCCGATCAGACGGCAGTGCAGGCCGATGGAGACCATCTTGGCCGCACCTGCCTCGCCCTCGGCATAAAGCGTGTCGAAGCTGTCCTTCAGATACTGGTAGAACTGCTCGCCCGTGATGTAGCCCGGCGCGGTGGCAAAGCGCATGTCGTTGGCTTCCAGCGTGTAGGGGATCACCAGCTGGTCGTGGTCGCCATATTCGCGCCAGTAGGGCAGGTCGTCGTCATAGGTGTCGGAAATCCAGGCCAGGCGCTGCGTCCCGGCCGTAAGGCGCACCGTGTTCATCGAGCAGCGGCCGGTGTACCAGCCTTGCGGCGGGGACCCCACGACCTCCTCGTGCAGGCGGAAGCTTGCGGCAATCTGGGCGGCTTCTTCGGCCTCGGCCATGTCGCGGTGATCGACCCATTTCAGCCCGTGGGAGGCGATTTCCCATCCGGCGGCCTTCATCGCGGCGACCTGTTCGGGGTTGCGGGCGAGGGCGGTGGTCACGCCGTAGACCGTGACCGGAATGTCCAGTCCGGTGAAAAGCCGGTGCAGCCGCCAGAACCCGGCCCGGGCGCCGTAGTCGTAGATCGACTCCATGTTCCAGTGCCGCTGGCCGGGCCAGGGGGCGGCCCCGGCGATGTCGGAGAGAAACGCCTCGGACTGGGCGTCGCCGTGCAGGATGTTGTTCTCGCCACCCTCTTCATAGTTCAGGACGACCGAGACGGCGATCTTCGCGCCGCCGGGCCAGCGTGCGTCGGGCGGGTTGGGGCCGTGGCCACGGAAATCTCGGGGGTAACGGTTCACGGGGACGTCTCCTTCTCGGGCCGAGACTAGGGGAGAAATGCAAAGGGCATTTTCAGGATTTCACGAAAGGTCATATGCCGACAACCACGGGTCGCGCGCGAAGCGGTTTCGTGGTCAGATGTGCGGCGAAGCGATGGAGGATGAGGAATGGGACGGCTGTCGACGCATGTGCTGGACACCGCGAAGGGCAGGCCCGCGGCGGGGGTGAAGATCATGCTCTATCGCGTTTCCGGGCAGAGTCACCGCAAGGTGAAGCAGGTCGTCACCAACACCGACGGGCGCACCGACGGGCCGCTGCTGGAAGGGGATGCGCTGGAACCCGGGGTCTACGAGCTGGTCTTCAGTGCGGGCGACTATCTGCGGGCCAGCGGGCAGGCGGGTGAAGGTGTTCTTTTCCTTGATGAAATTCCCATCCGCTTCGGGGTGCCCGACGCCAGCCAGCACTACCACGTGCCACTTCTGATCTCGCCCTTCGGATACTCGACCTACCGGGGGTCCTGAGCCGCGATCCCGCGCCCCGAAGCGGTCGTGAAAGCGTCACTTGCACAACCGTCGAGACAGGTCTTATGTGGCCGGGTAATTTTTCGGCTTCAAGGAGAACCGCATGTTTCGGATGAATTCGTATTTGGCCGCCCCGGCCCTTGCCTTGTTGATGAGCGGAACTGCCCATGCTGCGCTGACTGCGGATCAGGTCTGGCAATCCTGGAAGGATGCCGGCGCGCTGGTCGGGCTGACGGTTTCGGCTGCAACCGAGAACAATTCCGACGGTGTGCTGACGCTGAACGGCGTGTCCGTCGCTCCGCAAGGGATGGCGGGCCTGACGATTTCCGACATGGTGCTGACCGAACAGGACGACGGGTCGGTCACGATCGAGCCGGGTGCCGATATCGGCGTGGCGATGGCGGGCGAGACCGAGGGTTCGGTGAAGGTCACCCATGACGGGCTGATGCTGACCGCGCGCGAAGCGGATGGCGGGCTGGCCTACGATTACGAGGCGGCCAAGCTGGATGTGGTCTATGACACCAGCTATCCGGGCATGTCCTTTGACGGGTCGGAAGCTCCGACCGTGACCTCGGCCGGGACCGTGGGATTCACCAACCTGTCGGGCACCTATTCCGACACGCCCGGCACCAACCGGACCTTCGGGCTGGACATCGCGGCCGACGTGCTGGCCTACAACACCAGCCTCGATGACCCCGGAATGGAGATGAAGCAGACCTCGACCAGCGAAACCGCGGGCATCGACATGTCGATGGCCTTTGCCCTGCCGTCCAGCATGCAACTGACCGCGATGTCCGCGCCGGCCGACTTCGGCACCGCGCTGAACGAGGGCCTGTCCTTCACCCTGTCGACCAGGCAGGGCGAGTCGACCGGCACGATGACGCAGGAAAGCGCCTTCATGCCGATGGACCTGGTGATGAAGGCCGGCAGCGGCGAGGGGTCGGTTGTCTTCAACAAGGATGTCTTCTCGATCAAGTCCACGGCGTCGGGGCTGGATATCTCGTCCGGGCCGGGGATGATCCCGGTGCCGGTGCAGGTGACGTCGGGGCCGATCCAGTTCGACCTGACGACGCCGGTCGTGGCGACGGAAGCGGCAGGCGATTATTCCTTCGTGATGAAACTTGCCGACTTCAGCCTGAACGAGGAAGCCTGGGCGATGTTCGACCCGAACGCGGCACTGCCGCGTGATGCGGCCCAGATCGCCATCGACATCTCGGGCAAGACGACGATGGACCTGCCCGCGCTGGTCGCGGCAGGAGAAGGCGGGGCGCCCTATACCCCCGCGCCGGAAAGCCTGAACATCACCGAGCTTGGCGTCCAGGTTGCCGGCGCGGCGCTGGCGGCGACCGGGGCCTTCACCTTCGACAACTCTATGGGCATCCCGATGCCGCTGGGCGAGGCGAACATCACCGTGACCGGGGCAAATGCGCTGATCGACGGGCTGATCGCCACGGGTCTGCTGAGCGAGGACGACGCGATGGGTGCCCGGATGATGATGGGCATGTTCATGGTGCCCGCGGGTGACGACGAGCTGACCTCGAAGATCGAGGCCAGGGAAGGCATGCAGATCCTGGTGAACGGCCAGCCGCTGCCGATGTAAGGCTTGCGGATCGGCACGGGCGGGGCTGCGGTCCCGCCCTTCTTCTTCGCGGCGGTGGGCGAATCGCCCACCTTACGTTTTCATGACGCGGCGCAGGTCCTCCCGGATCTGCGCGGCCATGTAGTCGGTGAAAAGCTGGACCTTGGGGTCCTTCAAGCGACGGTGCTGGCTGAGCGCCGACAGCTGGATCGGCAGTGGCGGGGTGGCAGTGGCGACCGGGACAAGTCGGCCGTCGCGCAGGTGGTCGGCGACCTCGAACAGCGGTTTCAGCACGACGCCGCGCCCGTCCAGCGCCCATCCGGTCAGGACATCGCCGTCATCGGATTCGAAGGGGCCGGTGATCTCGAACCGGCGCGGGCCCTCGGGGGTCTGCAGGGTCCACTGGAATTCCTTGGCGCCGGGAAAGCGCAGGTTCAGGCAGTCGTGCTTGTCGCGGACCAGGGCCTCGCCATCCGCCGGCATGCCGCGCCGGGCGATGTAGGCGGGGGCGGCACACAAGGTGCGCGGGCAGTCGGCGATGGTGCGGACCTTGAGGGTGGAATCCTCGAGAAGCCCCAGGTGGAAGGCCACGTCGATGCCTTCGGCCACCACGTCGATGCCGCGGTCGGACAGGCGCAGGCGGACGTCGATCTGGGGATACTGATCCTTGAAGGCCGGAACGCGGGGGGCGATCAGCCGACGCCCGATGCCGAGGGGCGCCGCGATGAAGATCGTGCCGCGCGGGTTCTGCGTGACGTCCATCACGGCCGCTTCGGCCTCGTCGATCGCCTCCAGCACGCGCCGCGCGCCGTCATAGAAGATGCGGCCGTTCTCGGTGGGTTGCAGGCTGCGGGTGGTGCGGGAAAAGAGCCGCACGCCGAGGTGCTTTTCAAGCTCGGATATCCGGGCCGAGGCGACCGCGGGCGAGGTGCGCTGGTCGCGGGCAGCAGCGGACATGCTGCCCAATTCGTAGACGCGGACGAACATGCGGATGGTGTTCACATAGGACATCTGGCGGCCATTGTTCGGCAGGGCTTGAAAGTGATGCGGGCTTTCTATGGATTAACAGAAAGGTGCCGCGCGGGATAGCGTTTCGACAAAGCCGGGAGGTGTCACGATGTACGACTGGGTGGTTCTGTGGGAATGGGTCGAGATCGCGGCGCGCTGGGTGCATGTGATCACGGCGATCGCCTGGATCGGGTCAAGCTTCTATTTCATCGCGCTGGACCTTGGGTTGCACCGGGACCGAAACCTTGCCAGCGGCGCTGACGGCGAGGAATGGCAGGTCCACGGCGGCGGGTTCTACCACATCCAGAAATACCTCGTGGCACCGAGCGCGATGCCGGACCACCTGGTCTGGTTCAAGTGGGAAAGCTACGCGACCTGGCTGTCGGGCTTCGCCATGCTGGTGCTGGTCTACTACCTGGGCGCCGAGATGTTCCTGATCGACCCCACGGTGATGGAGCTTTCGGTCGGCCAGGCGGTGGCGATCTCGCTGGCGTCGCTGGCCTTTGGCTGGGTCGCCTACAACACGCTCTGCAAGGTCTTTGTCAACGCCGACCAGAACGTGCTGATGGTGGTGCTGTTCGTCGTGCTGGTGGGGATGTCGTGGTTCTACGCGCAAGTCTTCAGCGGCCGGGCGGCGCTCTTGCATCTGGGGGCCTTCACGGCCAGCATCATGTCGGGGAACGTGTTCTTCGTGATCATGCCGAACCAGCGGATCGTGGTGGCCGACCTGAAGGCGGGCCGCAAGCCGGACCCGAAATACGGCAAGATCGCCAAGCAGCGCAGCACGCACAACAACTATCTGACGCTGCCGGTCGTTTTCCTGATGCTGTCGAACCATTACCCCCTGGTCTTCGCGACCGAGTGGAACTGGGTGATCGCGTCGCTGGTCTTTCTGATGGGGGTGACGATCCGGCACTGGTTCAACACCAGGCATGCGCGGCAGGGCAACCCGCACTGGACCTGGTTCGTGACAGTGCTGCTGTTCCTGATCATCGCCTGGCTGTCCACGGCACCGATGCGGACCGTCGACGGCGAGGCCAGGCTGCAAGGCGCGGCGCTGGTCTATGCCTCGGCGGACGGGTTCGAGGATGTGGTCGGCATCGTGCTGGGCCGCTGTTCGATGTGCCATGCGGCGGAACCGTCTTGGCAAGGCCTGCACTGGGCACCCAAAGGCGTGGTGCTGGAGACCGAGGCGCAGATCGCGCATGAGGCGCGGCGGATCTACCTGCAGTCGGGCGTGACCCATGCGATGCCGCCGGGCAACCTGAGCTACATGGAACCGCAAGAGCGTGCGGCGATCGTGGAGTGGTTCCGGCGGGCGGGGAAAGAGGACCCGGTGTAGGGCCGGGACCAAAACTCTTCGAAGAGTTTTGCAAATTCCTTCGAAGGAATTTGGGCTCAACCCTCGGTCCGGCCGCTGCTCTCTCGGTCCCCGGCGTAGTGGCGCATCCCCGCGAACGCGGGCAGCCAATCCTCACGCCGGATGGTCCAGAGTTCGTAAGTCGGGCGGAACGCCGAAGGCTTGTCCAGCGCGCCAAGGTTGAGGCCGATTTCGTCACCGATCTGCGCAAAGACCGGAGAGCCGCAGGTCGGGCAGAAGCTGCGGTCGCGGAATGTCCGCGCCTCGCCGCTGATGACCACGGCGGCCTGCGGGAAGATCGCCGAGGCGTGGAACGGCGCGCCGTGGTGCTTGCGGCAGTCCATGCAGTGACACAGGCCGACGCGGTAGGGTTTGCCGGTGGCAGTGAAGCGCAGAGCGCCGCAAAGGCAGCCACCTGTCACGCTGTCCATGTCAGTCCCCCAGCTTGGCGTGAACCTCGTCCAGGTCAACCGGGCCTTTCGGCAGCTTGTTCCCCGGGTTTTCGAAATCATAGCGGAACAGCTGGAAATCGCGTTTGTAGATTTCCCACATGAGGTGCATCGACAGGTCGTCGAAATAATCCTCGACCGGATGCGCACGCTTTGGCCCGTGGCCTTCGCTTTCGTTGAAACGGGGAATTGCGGCCAGATCGACGGGGTGCTTCGTCCGGATATTGTCCAGCACGACCTGCATGCCGGGATTGAAATCCTCGGTGAAGAAGATGTGGTTGTAGCGCCCGCCGTTGACGATGAAGGTCGAGACGTGACCGGCCATCGCCGACCAGTGGATGTCCGGCTCCATCGGCTTTTTCCAGCGGATCGTGTCGCGGGCGAACAGGAGGAACCGGCGGAAGCTGGCGATCTGGTCGAAGTCCTGCTTGCCGTCGTCGCCGCCGACCTCGATCCCGTATTTCTGGATCAGCAGCGGCACCAGGTTGCCGCGGTAGCGCTTGCCGTTGCGCTGGATGCCGCAGATCTTGTCGAAGAACGAGGACAGGATGCGCGTGTAGGGGTTGCGGACGCAGGTGAAGGCATAGACCTGCCGCGCGCG
>PNNE01000160.1 GCA_013824055.1 Rhodobacter sp.
GGATGCGATCCAGTGGAAGCTGATCCGCGATTTCGGGGTGCCCCCGAAATCCCCGAAATGAGCGTCGCCGCCTGTGCCGAGCTGGTAAGCCGCGGCGACCCCGACCGGTTCCGCGCGGTGCTGGCCGCGCCGGCAGGCGCGCGGGCGCAGTTGCTGCCGCTTTATGCCTTCAACCTCGAGGTCGCCCGCGCCCCCTGGGTCACCCAGGAACCGCTGATCGCCGAGATGCGGCTGCAATGGTGGCGCGATGTGGTGGAGAACGCCGCCTCGGGTGCCGCGCGGGCGCATGAGGTGGCAGGGCCGCTGCATGACCTGATCCGCGACTTCGGGCTGCCTGTCGCGGTGCTGGACCGGCTGATCGCCGCGCGGCGCTGGGACATCCACCGCGAACCGCATGACGGGGCCGAGGGGCTTTCCGCCTATCTGGAGGATACCGGCGCGGGGCTGATGTGGCTGGCGGCGCGGGCGCTTGGCGCGCCAGAAGCGGCGGAAGCGGCGGTCCGGGCCTATGGCTGGGCCACGGCAGCGGCGATGTATGTCCGCGCGGTGCCAGAGCTTGAGGCGCGGGGGCGACAGCCCTTGCCAGAGCGGGTTGGCGCCCGGGACCTTGCCCGGAAGGGGCTGGAAAAGCTGGCCGAGGCGCGCCGGGCGCGGAAGGTGGTGCCGAAGGGGGTGGCCCCGGCGCTGCTTGCGGGCTGGCAGGCGGAAGGTCTTTTGCGTCAAGCGGTTGGCGGGCGATCTTCACCTGCTCTGCCCGAGGCGCAGAAGCGCTGGGGGCTGCTGTGGCAGGCTCTCAGCGGGCGCTGGTAGACCGCGCTCCTCGTTCGCCTTCGTCTCCTCGTCGCGCCGGGCGGGCCAGCGATGAGCGCATGACATGCTACGAAGAGCGGTCGGTCAGGCCCGCCGGGTTTCCTGCGGCCGCAGCCAGAGCCAGATCAACGCGCCGCCGGCCAGGATCAGGAACGGCAGCATCGCCAGGTTGACCATCTGCCAGCCCGCCTGCACCGAGCCGCCCGAGCAGTTCATCAGCCCGCCCGACGAGACGCTGGCCACGGTCACGCCACCGAAGACCACAAGGTCGTTCAGGCCCTGCAGGCGGCCGCGCTCTTCGGGGCGATGCGCGCTGGTCAGCATCGTGGTCGCTCCGATGAAGCCGAAGTTCCAGCCAATGCCGAGGAGGATGAGCGCGATGAAGAAATTCTCCAGCTGCACGCCGGCCATCGCCACGGCCCCTGACGCCGCAAGGATGGTCAGGCCCAGGGCGATGATCCGCTCGGTCCCGAAGCGCGCGATCAGGTGGCCGGTGAAGAACGAGGGCGCATACATGGCAAGGACGTGGGCGGTCACGACGTCGGCGGCATCGCCCGTGCCGAAGCCGCAGCCCACGACCGCCATTGGCGAGGAGGTCATCACCAGGTTCATCAGCGCATAAGTGACGGTGGCGCAGATCATCGCGACAAGGATGGTCGGATTGCGGATCAGCTCGGCCCGGCTGCGACCCAGCGGGCTGCCCTCGGCGGGCGGAACCGGCTTGGGGATGTCGAGCGCGAGGAACAGGAAGGAACCGACCAGGTTCAGCACAATGACGGCAAGGTAGGAGCCGAGGAACGGCACGGCCATCTCGTCGGCGGTGACTTTCACCAGTTGCGGCCCGACCACGGCGGAGAGCAGGCCCCCGGCCATGACCCAGGAGATGGCCTTGGGACGGAAGGCCTCCGAGGCGGTGTCGACGGCGGCAAAGCGGTAAAAACCGTTCGCCGACATGTAGATGCCGGAAATCAGCGCTCCGATGCAGAAGATCGTGAAGCTGCCGGTGGAAAGACCGTAGGCGCCGATGGCGGCCCCGATGGCGCCCCCTCCGGCCCCCAGGAAGAAGCCCGCGCGGCGCCCGAAGCGCTGCATCAGCATCGACAGTGGCGTCGCGGTCAGCATCGAGCCGATGACCATCATGGTGATCGGCAGCGTGGCCCAGCAGACGTTCGGCGCAAGCGAGGACCCCGCCAGGCCCGCGATGGTGAAGATCATCGGCAACTGCGCCCCAAGCACTGCCTGGGCGGCCACGAGGACAAGAACGTTGCGGCGGGCAGTGGAATCGGCGGGCATGGGCTATCGGTAGAACTGCCCATGCGGAGGGGCAAGTGGAAACGTCGGTTGCCTCTGGCGGGGATAATTGGGCAAGGATGAGACATGGTGGGTCGGATCATCCAGTCGCTGGACTGCGTTGCGGAAGGGGCCGAGTGGCTTGCGCGCCGCGAGCCTGCCTTTGCGCGGGCGCTGCCGCTGGTGGGGGAGTTGCCCTTGCGGCGCGAGGAGGACGGGTTCGCAGCATTGCTGCGGGCGATCGTGGGGCAGCAGGTCTCGGTCGCCTCGGCGCGGGCGATCTGGGCGCGTCTGGAGCGGTTGGGGCTGACCGAGGCCGCGGCGATGGCGGATGCGTCGGACGCTGACTTGCGAGCGGCGGGCCTGTCGCGCCAGAAGGCGGGGTATGGCCGCGCCTTGGCGCTGGCAGGCATTGATTTCAAGGCTTTGCGGGATGTTCCTGATGCAGATGTCGTGACAACCCTGGTCGCGGTGCCGGGGATCGGGGTCTGGACGGCAGAGATCTACGCGATGTTTGCGCTGGGGCGGGCGGATGTGTTCGCTCCGGGCGACCTGGCCTTGCAAGAGGCGGCGCGGATGCTGTTCGGGCTGACGGCGCGGCCCTCGGAGAAGACGTTGCGGGCGATGGCCGGGGATTGGTCGCCCTGGAGGTCGGTTGCAGCGCGTATTCTTTGGGCCTACTACCGGGTGGCGAAGGATCGGGAAGGGGTTCGGTGATGCGGGAGTTGCGGTTCGGGCGGGCAGGGGTCGAAAAGGGGCAGGCCCTGGGTCTGATCGTGTTTCTGCACGGCTATGGCGCGAATGGGAACGACCTGCTTGGCCTGGCCGCTCCGATGGCGCAGCACTTGCCGGGGGTGGCCTACGTCGCGCCCGACGCGCCCGAGCGCTGTGCGGGGGGTGGGTTCGGCTATCAGTGGTTCCCGATCCCCTGGCTGGACGGCTCGCCGCAGGCGGCGGCGGATGCGGGGCTTGCGGCGGCGTCAGAGGATCTGGACGGGTTCCTGGACCGCGTGCTGGCAGAGGAGGGGCTGTCGCCGGATCGGCTGGTGCTGGTCGGCTTCAGCCAGGGCGCGATGATGGCGATGCACGTGGCCCCGCGGCGGGACCGGGCAGTGGCGGGCGTCGTGGCAATCTCCGGCCGGCTGATGCGGCCCGAGGTCCTGGCGGCAGAGGCGATCGTGAAGCCTCCGGTGCTGCTGATCCACGGCGACCAGGACCCGGTGGTGCCGTTTTCGGACATGACCAAGGCCGGCGAAGCGCTGACGGCAGCAGGGTTTCCGACCTATGGGCACATCATGGAAGGCACCGGCCACGGAATTGCTCCGGACGGTCTGGGCGTGGCGTTGCAGTTCATCCGCGAGCAGTTGGGGATTGGAAAGTAGCGGGGGCGTATATACGTCCCCGCGTTCACTTCGGATCGCATCAGAAGCGTCGCATATCCCATTGTCTTTGTTTGGAAAAGTGAGCTTCCCTCAGCCCATGGCCTCCAGATATGCCGCGCAGCCGGTGAGGGCGGCGTAGTCGTCCTCGACCACGGTGACCGAGAAATCCCTTTGCAGCAGGTCGACGCGCCGTGCCTCGCGGAAGGACGTTTCCAATCCGAAGCGCGCGAAATGCGGGGTCATGGCGCGGGACATGCCGCCGATCAGGAAGATCCCGCCGTAAGGCAGGTGGATCAGGGCAAGGTCGGCAAGCATCTGGCCCAGGATGTGGACGTAAAGCCGCGCGGCATGGGCGGCGATGGCATCACCGGCGTCGAGCGCCGCAAGCACCTCGGCCGAGGTCAGGCTGGACGGGTGGCCGGCGGCATAGGCGGCAAAGCCGTGCAGGTTGGCAAGGCCGCGCCCGGCAAGGACCTCCTCGACGCCCGCGTGGGGAACCTCGCCTTCCGCCTTCAGCTTCTGTTCGATGAAGCGGATGAGCTGGAAGTCCTCCTCGGTCCGGACCGGCATGTTGACGTGGCCACATTCCGACGGCGGCACGATACGGCCCATTGGGCGACCCTTGGGGGCGGGATGCACGGGGGCGGCATTGACGCCGGTGCCAAGGCCCACGACCAGCATCGCGCCTTGCGTCTGTGGCCCGTCGATGACCCGGCGCAGGTTGCCGGGCGCGATGTGGCCCAGGGCCTGGCCCTGCGCCTGCAGGTCGTTCAGGATCGCCACGCGGGTCGCGCCGGTGGCGGCGGTCAGCTTGGCGCCGTCGATCACCCAGGAAAGGTTGGTCATCTCGGCCACGCCGTCCTGCACCGGACCGGCTGCGGCGACGCAGACCCCCGAGACCCTGGCCCCGGTCTGGTCAAGATAGTCGCGCAACACCTGGGCGATGTCCTGGCCCCGGGCCTGGTAGTCGGCATTCGGGAAGCGGCGGATCGAGTCGAGCCTGACCGAGGTGCCTTCGGCCAGGGCAACGCGGGTGTTGGTGCCGCCGATATCGGCAAGGATCGCAAGGGTCATGGGGCCTGTCCGTCGGTCAATGGGCTGGGGCATGGGGCATGGGGCAGGTCGGTGATACGGGGAAACGGCAGGCCGCGCCAGTGGTTTGAAAGCGCTTCGGATCAGCCTTCGGGCGCGGGGCCGGTGGAGGTGCCGACGACAAGCTCGGCCTCCAGCAGTTGCTCGGCGGGGGGCTGGTCGGGGTTGGCGATGCGGTCCAGCAGAAGCTCGGCCACCAGCTTGCCCGCCTCGCGGACCGAAGAGCGCATGGCGGTGAAGATCGGCGTGCCCTCGCCATTCTTCATGTAGCTGAGGTCGTCGTCGAAGACGATCAGCGAGACGTCGCGGCCCAGCATCAGCCCGGCGCCTTCCACGGCGCGGCGCACGCCCATGCCCGAGATCATCGAGGCCGCAAGAAACGCGGTGGGCGGGTTCGGCAGGGCCAGCATCTGCCTGGCGGCCCGGAAGCCTGCGACCTCGCTCATCTCGTCGGAAGACATGAGGGATGTGTCAGGTTTCAGGCCGCGAGCCTCCAGCGCCTCGACATAGCCGCGGCGGCGGCGGATGGCGAAGTCCATGAATTCCAGCCCGTTGACCAGCGCGATGCGGCGGTGGCCAAGGTCAAGAAGGTAGTCCGTTGCGCGCAGAAAGGCGCGGCGGTTGTTGACGTCCAGCCAGGAATAGGGCGCCGTTGTGCCAGTGGCGCGGCCGTGGACCACGAAGGGCAGGCCGATCTCGTTCAGAAGCGGGATGCGGGGGTCGTTCTCGCGCGGAGAATGGACGATGACGCCGTCGACGTTCCCCTTCACCTTCATCGCGCGATAGGTCTGCGCCTCGTCCTCGTCCGGGACGACGGACAGAAGCATGTCGTAATCGTTGCGGCTGTAGGTCTCACCGGCGCCCGCGATGAAATCGGCGAAGACCGGGTTCACGATCTCATGCCGGGTGGCGATCGGGATGACGTGGCCCACGGCCATTGCGCGGCCGGTGGCCAGGCGGATGGCGCGGGCGTTCGGGTGGTAGTTGTGTTCCTTGGCCGCGGCCATGACCCGTTCGCGGGTCGCCTCGTTGACCTCGGGGTAGCCGTTCAGCGCGCGCGAAACCGTTGTCGGCGACAGGCCGAGCTTCTGGGCGAGTTCCTTCAGGTTCATCGCGGGGCGGCTACTCAATTCGGCTGGGACCGGGGGACCATAGCTGCCGGGTTCGGGGGCGTCAAAGATTAACGCGGGTCACAGCCGGATCAGCGCCAGAAGGCCGAGCCACAGCAGCGACAGGGCAAGCCCGATGGCGGCGGGAACCCAGAGGGTCAGCCGCGGCGTGGGGGCCAGGGTCCTGCGCAGCGAGACGCGTTTCATGGGGCGATTAAGGGCATGGAAAGGTTTCATCGTCGTGAATGCCGGAATGTTCGATGTCGGTGAAACCGCGGGCTTCCTGCCCTTGCAGCAAAGCCCGCTCTATGCCGCGGCCGTCGAAGCCTGCGGCGCGCGCGTGCGCTGGCTGGACGGCGTGCTGGCGGTGGAGCGGGGGCCGTTGCGGCTGATCTCGCGCGTCGGGGGGGTGGACCGGGCGGGGCTGCGGCGGCTGGCGCGCTGGCCGGGGGTGACGGTGGCGACACCCGAGGATGCGGTGGCGGGGTTCGGCCTGGTGCCGCTGGTCACGCCGATGCACCTCGCGGTGTGGTCGCTTGGGCCGGACCTGCGGGCGGGCATGGCGGGCAAGTGGCGCAACCGGCTGGTCGCGGCAGAGCGTTCTGGCATCCGCGTGCGGCGTGGCGGTCCAGCCACGCTGGAGGCTTTGCTGACCGCAGAAGGGGCGCAGCGGCGGCAGCGGGGCTACCGGGCGCTGCCGCCAGGGTTTTCGCGGGCGCTGCCCGAGGGGGCCTTGCGGCTGTGGCAGTGGCGGCAGGCGGGGGCAATCGGCGCGGGGATGGCGTTCGTCGTGCATGGCGGAACGGCGAGCTATCACCTGGGCTGGGCTTCGCAGGCGGCGAAGACGGCTGGCGTGCACGGCGTGATGCTGCTGCGCGCGGCCGAGGCCTTGCGGGACGAAGGCGTGCGGTGGCTGGACCTGGGCACGGTTGACGCCGAAGCCGCGCCGGGGCTGGCGCGGTTCAAGCTGGGCACCGGGGCCGCGCTGCGGCGGTTGGGCGCGACCTGCCTGGTCTTGCCCTGACCCGGCGGGCGGGGCAGGGTGGCGAGAGGCAGGGTGGGGGCGCAGGCTTGCGGCAAGGGAGAGGTGTCACATGGTCACGGTGACGGACGAGATGGTCGAGGCTTATCAGCGCGACGGGGTTGTGCTGGTCAAGGGGTTGTGGGCCGACTGGGTCGAGATGCTGCGGGCGGGTGTGGCGCGGAACATGGCGGCCCCGACGCACCAGATGGCGACGCTGAAACCCGGCGAGCCGGGATATTTCTTCGACGACTACTGCAACTGGCAGAAGGTGCCGGAATTCGGCGCCGTGATCCGGCAGTCGGGGGTGGCCGAGGTCGCGGCGCGGCTGATGCGGTCGGACCGGGTGCAGATGTTCCACGATCATGTGCTGGTGAAGGAACCGGGGACCACGAAGCCGACGCCCTGGCACACGGACGGGCCGTATTATTTCGTCGAAGGCAGGCAGACCGTCAGCTTCTGGTCGCCCCTGGACCCGGTGAAGGACGCGGCGCTGCGCTGCGTGGCGGGGTCGCATCTCTGGCCGAAGGACGTGCTCCCGACGCGGTGGATGTCGGAGACGAACTTCTATCCGGGCGAGGCCGACTACATGGCCGTCCCGGACCCCGAGGCCGAGGGGATGGAAATCCGGGAGTGGGAAATGGAACCGGGGGATGCGGTGGCCTTCAACTTCCGCACTCTGCATGGGGCGCGGGGGAACACGACGGCGAACCGTCGGCGGGCCTTCTCGCTGCGGCTGGTGGGCGAGGATGCCCGGTATGTGGAGCGGCCGGGACCGACCTCGCCACCGTTTCCGGGGCATGGGATGGTGGCCGGGCAAAGGCTGCGCGAGGACTGGTTCTTGGTCCTGCGGGGCTAGGATGTCCACGCAGGACAGGGGGTTCGGCTTGAGAAAGATCAACGACTTGGGCCTGGGCGTTTGCAATGTGTTCACCATGCCCGTCGCCGTCAGGAGCGCCAGATGACCCTTGAGCCGCGCCCGAAGCGCTATCCGCCGCCCGAGTTTCCGGCGCGACAGCCCAAGCTGTTCGCGAGGACACCTCCCGCGGTGTTCCCGTCGATCCTGGGGCTGCTGGGGTTGGTCGTGGCGCTGCGGCTGGCGTTCGGCCGGCTGGGCTGGGACCAGGGGCCGGTTGATCTGCTGGCGGGGCTGGTGGTGGCGCTGTGGGCCTTTGCGGCCCTGGCCTATGCGGTCAAGCTCGCGCGGCGGCCAGGCGTGGTCATGGAGGATCTGCGGGCCCTGCCGGGGCGGTCGGGCCTTGCCTCGCTGACGATGGGCGGGATGGTGGCGGCAGGGATCGTCGGCGCCTACGCAGCGCCGGTCGGCGCGGCGCTGCTGGTGCTGGCTTTGGCGGGCCATCTGGTGCTGGCGGTCCTGCTGGTGCGGCTTCTGGCGGGCTTGCCGCCCGAGGCGCGGGCAGTGAACCCGACGCTGCACCTGAGCCTTGTGGGCTTCATCGTCGCGGCGGGCCCGGCGCAGGCGCAAGGCTGGCCGGTGCTGGCCGAGGCGCTGTTCTGGGCGGTGATCCCGGTGGCCCTGGCGATCTGGGCCCTGAGCCTGCGGCAGTTTGCGGCCGCAGTCCCGCCCGCTCCGCTGCGGCCGCTGCTGGCGATCCACCTGGCCCCGGCGGCGCTGCTGGCGCTGGTGGCGGGGCTGCTGGGCAAGCCGGTGCTGGCGTCGCTGTTCCTCGGGCTGGGGACGGTCTACGCGATCCTGCTGCTGGCCGGGGGGCGCTGGCTGACGCAGTCCGGGCCGTCGCCCTTGTGGGGGGCCTTCACCTTTCCGCTGGCCGCGCTGGCAAGTGCCATGCTGGTGGCCGGTGGAGCGTGGTTCTGGCCGGGCCTGGCCCTGGCTGGCCTCGGTCTGGGCGTGATCCCGGCGATTGCCTGGTGGGTCCTGAAGCGCTGGCCGGGGGGCAAGCTGGCGGCAGTGACCAACGCAGCCGAGGCTTGACGGCCGGGCACCTGGGGCAGCGGTCAGATCAGGGATACCCAGGCGCGGGCCAGGGCCAGACCGTGGCGGTCCGCCTCCGCGCCTCGGGTGCGGGCCAGTTCGGGCTGGCGCGTGGTCCAGCCCGGGGACATGCGGTCGGTCAAGTCGGGGAAGGTGCGGGTCCAGTCCCGGACCACGCTGCGGCTCGCCTCGAAATGGAACTGGGTGCCATAGGTCGCGCGGCCGATCCGGAAGGCCTGATGCGCGGCCGTCGGGCTGTGGGCGAGATGCACCGCAGCTTCGGGCAGCGTGAAGGTGTCAGAGTGCCACTGGAAGATCGGAAAGGTCTGGGGCACCCGTGACAGGACCGGATCGGCGCGGCCCGCCTCGGTCAGGCTGACATCGACCCAACCGAATTCTGGCGCGGTGCCAAGGTGGTTTTCCGCGCCGAAAGCGCGGGCAAGAAGCTGGGAGCCGAGACAGATGCCAAGCACGGGTTTGCCCGTGGCGGTGTAGGCGGCCATGAGGTCGGCGAGGGCCGACAGGTAGGGATGGGTGTGGTCGTCGGTGGCCGACTGCTCGCCGCCGAAGACGACCAGCGCGTCGGCCGCATCGGTGGTGGGCAGCGCGTTGTCGGCCCAGGGCTTCCACAGGTCGATCAGCGCGGCCGCTTCGTGCAGCGCGACGCCGACCTGGCCGTGGTGGGTGATGCGGGTGTTCTCGACGATGGCGACGCGCATGGGGTGTCCTTTGGGTCGTGGCCAATCTGCAAGGGGCCGGGGG
>PNNE01000306.1 GCA_013824055.1 Rhodobacter sp.
ACGACAAAGGGCCGAGAAGGAGTCGCTTTTCGCCCTGCGGCGACGCTAGACTTGCGCAAGGCTGGCGCCAGAGGACCGACGATGTACACGCTGCACTACGCCCCCGACAACGCCTCGCTGATCATCCGCCTGGTGCTGGACGGGGCGGGCATTCCCTATCGCACGGCGCTGGTCGACCGGGCGAGGCGCCAGCAGGACAGCCCGCCCTACCGGGCGCTGAACCCGACCGGCCTGATCCCGACGCTGGAGACGCCGCAGGGCCCGATTTCGGAAACCGGGGCGGTCCTGCTGTGGCTGGCCGACACCCACCACCTGGGCCCCGGCCCGGCCGAGGCTGACCGTCCGGTCTTTCTGAAGTGGCTGTTCTTCCTGTCGAACACCGCCCATGCCGAGTTGCGGCAGATCTTCTATCCGCACCAATATGCCCCCGCCGACGGCCACCGCGCCCATCTGGAGATCATGTCGACCCGGATGCAGCGCCATTTCGGCCTGCTGGACACGGCGGCGCTGCAGCACCCCAAGCTTTTCGCGGCGGGCAGGCCCCTGGGCGTCTACACCATCGTCCTGACCCGCTGGGCGGCGCTTTATCCGGTGCACGGTCCGCGCTGGCTGGACATGGCCGACTTCCCGGCGCTGGAGGCTCTGGCCCGCGCGCAAGAGGCCCGCGTCGAGACCCGGGTGATCGCCCGGGCCGAAGGCCTGGGTCCGCATCCGTTCACCCATCCCGAACAGCCCAACCCGCCGGAAGGATCGGTCCTGTGACCCTGACCCTGCACCACGCGCCCGACTTCGCCTCGACCATCATCCGCTTCGCGCTGGAAGAGCTGGAGCTGCCCCACACGCTGGCCATCGTCGACCTCGACGGTGGGGCGCTGGCCTCGCCCGAATACCGCCGGGTGAACCCGGTCGGCCTGATCCCCGCGCTGGAAACCGACGACGGCCCGATGTTCGAGACGGCGGCGATCCTCTTGTGGCTGGTGGACCGGACCGGGCGGCTTGGGCCCGGACCGACCGATCCCGACCGGGGACTGTTCCTGTCCTGGCTGTTCTTCACCTCGAACGCGCTGCACCAGGCGGCGCTGGCGATGTTCTACCCGCACCGCCCGGCCGGCGAGGCGAACAGCGACGCCGCCCAGGCCGCCGCCCACGACCAGATCGTCGCGCGGCTGGGGCTGGTCGAGCAGATGATCGCGACCCGGGCCCCGCGCTGGCTGTCGCCGGATCATCCCGGCGTGCTGGGCTACTACGTCGGCGTGCTGGTGCGCTGGCTGATCCTGTTGCCGCCCGCGCCCTACGGCATCGACATCGACGACTTTCCGCAGCTGAAAGCCGTCCTCGCCGCGCATGAAGCGCGGCCCGCAGCGCAGCGCGTCGCGGCCTCGGACGGCCTCGGCCCCACCCCTTTCACTCATCCAGGTACCTGATGTTCCTCTCTGTCTTCGACATGTTCAAGGTCGGCATCGGCCCCTCTTCGTCCCACACGATGGGCCCGATGGTCGCCGCCGCCCGCTTCCTTGACGCGATGCGCGCCTCGCCCTTCCGGTTCCACGGACTGCGGGCATCGCTGCACGGCTCGCTGGCCTTCACCGGGGTCGGCCACGCCACGGACCGGGCCACGATCCTTGGCCTCGCCGGCTTCGAGCCCGCCACCTACGACGCCGAAAAGGCCGATGCGACGCTGGCAAGGATCAGGGAAACCCAGGTGATCGAGGCCCCCGGTCTTGGCACCCTGGCCTTCGATCCCGGCCGCGATCTGCTGTTCGACTACGGCCCCGCGCTGCCCGGTCATGCCAACGGGATGATCCTGAAGGCCACCGATGCGCAGGGCGACGTGATCCTGAGCGAGACCTACTATTCCATCGGCGGCGGCTTCGTGCTGACCGAGACGGAACTGGCCGAGGCCGGGGGCGCGAAGTCGAAAGCCCGGGCCGATGTGCCCTATCCGTTCGACACAGCGGCAGAAATGCTGGAAATGGCGAAGAAATCCGGCCTGACCATCGCCCGGATGAAGCGCGCGAACGAGGTGAAGTTCCGCTCCAACGCCGAACTTGAACAGGGCATCGCCCGGATCTGGCAGGTGATGAACGACTGCATCTCGCGCGGGATGCTGGGGACCGGCATCCTGCCCGGAGGCCTCAAGGTGCGCAGGCGGGCCAAGGGCATCCACGACGCGCTTCTGGCCGAACGCGGTCTGAACCTGACGCCGCCGCATACGATCAACGACTGGATGTCGCTTTACGCGATGGCGGTGAACGAGGAAAACGCCGCCGGCGGCCAGGTCGTGACCGCCCCCACCAACGGGGCCGCAGGGGTCGTCCCTGCCGTGATCCGCTACTACCTTGACCACGTGCCGGGTGCCTCGCAGGCCAAGGTCGCCGACTTCCTGCTCACCGCCGCCGCCATTGGCGGGCTTTGCAAGCACAATGCCAGCATTTCCGGTGCCGAATGCGGCTGCCAGGCCGAGGTGGGCAGCGCCGCCGCAATGGCCGCTGCGGGCCTTGCCGCCGTCCTGGGCGGCACGCCGGAACAGGTGGAAAACGCTGCCGAAATCGCGCTGGAACACCACCTGGGCATGACCTGCGACCCGGTCAGGGGCCTGGTCCAGGTGCCCTGCATCGAACGCAACGGCCTTGGCGCCATCAAGGCCGTCTCCGCCGCCTCCCTGGCCTTGCGCGGCGACGGCCAGCACCTCGTCTCCCTCGACGTCTGCATCGAGACGATGCGCCAGACCGGCCGCGACATGCACGAGAAATACAAGGAAACCTCGCTTGGTGGCCTGGCCGTCAACGTGCCGAACTGCTGACCGCCTGTCACGTTTGCCCAAATATCCCCGCCGGAGCCGCGCCAGGCCGTCAGCCGCGGTCACGATGCGTCGCGAAGCGCTCTGATCGCCGCGTCCAGCCTGCGGCGCGGCAGGATCACCAGCATGCCGCGCCGGTCGAACTCCAGCTCCACCCGCCGCGCCACCGCCCGGTTCGAGGTGCCGATCATCCCGTCCGGCGCGAAGCTGATTCCTTCGATCGGCCATTCCAGCCCCGCGCTGCGCCCCGTCACCTGCGCCATCGGAAACAAGGACACCGGCTCGCCGGGGGCCAGCGTCAGCCGCAACCGGGGCGGTGCCGCGAAGGCCAGGTCCTGCGGCCCGATCAGGATGCAGCGCCGGTCCGCGCGGGCAATCAGGGTGGCGAACGCCGCCAGCCCGTGGTCCAGCCGCGCGCCGGCAAAGCCCAGCGCCAGGATCAGGGGCGCGTCGATCGACCGCAGCGCCTTGTCAAAGTCGGTTGTGACCTGTTCGGCCACAAGGTACTGACGCTCCAGCGGAATTGCCGCCCGCGCCGCAGCCGAGATCGAATCCATGTCGCCGATCACCGCCTCGGGCACGATGCCAAGGCGCAGCAGGCGGTCCGCCCCGCTGTCGGCTGCCACGGCCAGCGGCGCGCGGGCCAGCGCAAGCGTCAGGTCACGCGCGGAAAACGGTCCGCCACCGGCCAGGGTTACACCGTGGGTTGACTGGACAATCGGCGAATTCATGTAACACTGTATCCAATTAAGGCAGGATTCCTGGGGTCCGGCCACAATCAATCCATCAAATTACCCCTGTCTGTCCATGCATTAGGACTGTCTCGGAGTAGTATGTGGTAGCG
Source organism: Rhodobacter sp. (assembly GCA_013824055.1). Classification (GTDB taxonomy): domain Bacteria; phylum Pseudomonadota; class Alphaproteobacteria; order Rhodobacterales; family Rhodobacteraceae; genus Tabrizicola. The sequence goes on from PNNE01000306.1 coordinate 3,645, forward strand.
AGCAAGGCGAAAGGCTGTCCAGCGATGACCAGTGAAAGCAAGATCCTGACCGTTTCATACGGGACCTTCAGCTGCACGCTGGAGGGGTTCGACAATCCCTTCGACACGATGAAGGCGATTGCCGAATACTTCCGTGACCTTGCCGCGCAGGATCGCCATTTCGGGGCCGAACCGCCGCCGCCGGATGCCGCCATGCTGCACCGCCTGGCCGAGCGTGAGGTCTCGCGTCTTGCCGCCGGCAGGCTGGACGATGCCGCCCGCCTCAAGACCGGCGAAGACGGCCCGGCCCCGCGCATCCAGATCAATCCCGTGCTGCGCCGCCCCGCCCCGCCGGTGGCCCCTTCGGTCGAGCCCGAGCCGCCGCAGGCCGAGGCACCCGGGCCTTCGTCGACCCCCGAGCCTTCGTTGACCCCCGAGCCTTCGTTGGCCGATGTGATCCCCGACGGGGTCGCCGCCAAGCTTGCCCGCATCCGCCGCGCCGTGAACCACTCGGCCCCGCTGGCCGAAGCGCCGTTCCGCGCCGATCCCGAGGTCTCGGCCGCGGCGGACGTCGCCGACCCGGCATCTGCCAAAGACAGCCGGACTGACGCCGGCGACGTTGCGGCTCGGTTGGGTGCGGCCGCCGACGGGATCGATCCCCGGGCCATCGAGACCGCCGAGACCGATGCCGAAGCCGAAGCGGCGATGACCCTGGCGGCAGACCATGCCGCGCTGGACGACGCACCGCTTCCGGTAGAGATCGACGAAGACCCGGTGGCGCTTGCCGGCGAACCTGCGGCCCAGGCGGCAGCCCCCGCCCTGTCGTCCCCGGACGATCTGGACGACGCAGCCTATGCGGCGCTTGCCGACCATCCGGTCGAAACCGACTTCACCACCGAAGATGTCGCCCTGCTGGCCCAGCTTGACGGCACCGTCTTCGACGAGGTCCGCCTGGCGGAGGCGCTGGACGAAACCCTGCCGGAAGACCAGCCCGCCGCGCTGGACCTGGCCGATGCCGCCCTGCAGGACCCGCTGCCCGAAGCCATCGCGCCGGAAGGTTCGGCCGACACTCTTCCCGAAGACCTTGCGGACGCGGTCGCCGTCACGCCCGCCGCCGCGGTGGAAGCCGAGGCACCTGAAGGCCAGCCCGGCACGTCCGGTGCCCGCACGCGCCGGGTGAACTCCCGCGTCGTGCGCATCCATCCCAGCCAGGATGTCCGTGATGCAAGCGCCACCCGGGTTCTCGACCAGGGCGAAGAGGCCAGCGAAGTCGCCCGGCTGATGCAGCAGGCCGACGAGGTCATGGCCGACGTCGAGAATCGCCGCCGGCACGAGGCTCTGTCGCGCCTGAAGGCCGCCGTCGTCGCGACCGAGGCCGATCGCGCCGACATCGACTACGAGGCACCGAAGGCCGACGCCAACCTCGACCCCTATCGCGGCGACCTGGCCGAGGCGATCCAGCCCACGCCGTCGCCCGAGCCGCAGCCCGCCCCCGAGGTCAAGCCGCGCCGCAAGTCGGTGACGATCCGCCCGGCCGCCGAGCCGCGTCCCGGCACGATCCGGCCCGGCATGATCAGCCCGCCGCCGCTGGTCCTGGTTTCTGAACAGCGCATCGACCGTGTCGCTCCTGCCGCCAGCCCGGCCTCTGCTCCGGCAGCCGCCCCGCACACCGCCCCACACACCGCCCCACACACCGCCCCACACACTGCTCCGGGGATCGGCCCCTCGGAAGGGCAGCCTATGGTGGCACTGCGCACCGGACGCCTGTCGGGAGCAATCGGTGCCGGGGCTGCTGTTGCCGGCTCCAGCATGCCCGCGCGCAACCTGGTCCTGGAAAAGCCCTCCTACGGCACCGCCGCCGAAACCGAGGAGGACGAGGATCTGGCCGAGGACGCCAAGGAGATCAACGAAGCGGGCCTCGCCGCCTTTGCCGAGATGGTCGGCGCGCGCTCGATGGCCGAGATGCTGGAAGCCGCCGCCGCCTACGCCACCTGCGTCGAGAACCGCAGCCAGTTCACCCGCCCGCAACTGATGCGGCGCATGATGGCAAGCGCCGGCGGCAAGCCGGTCAGCCGCGAGGACGGGTTGCGCAGCTTCGGCACGCTGCTGCGCACCGGCCGGATCGAGAAGGTGACCCGCGGCCACTACAGCCTGGCCGAGACTTCGCCCTACCTGGCCGAGGCACGCCGCCTGTCCTGAGCCTTTCTTCAAGCCTTTTCAGCAGCTTCAGACGGATGGGCCCTGCCCGTCCGTCTTTTCCGCATCCGGGTCCGCCTGGCCGATCCCCCGGAAGATGAACCGGAAAGGCAGCGCCCAAAGCAAGCCCAGCACGACGTAGACCGTCAGTTCCACCAGAAAGGACGGCCGCTCGAAAAGGTCGATCGCATTGACCGCCACCACCACATAGAGCGGCAGGCCGATCAGCAGGATCACCAGCGCCCAGCGCCTGCGGGCCTTGTAGCTTAATGCCATCTCGTCTCTCCCCACACCGCTCCCCGCTTCCTTCGGTCGCTCCTCGCCTGTCCTGCGAAGAGAAGGCGAAGCCGCACGATGAGCCGCCGCATCAGTCCGCGAAGGGGTCGGTCACCAGGATCGTGTCATCCCGCTCGGGCGATGTGGACAGTAGCGCGACCGGGCACTGGATCAACTCCTCGATCCGCCGCACGTACTTGATCGCCGCCCCCGGCAGCTCGGCCCAGCTGCGCGCACCGGCGGTCGTTTCGGACCAGCCTTCCATCTCTTCATAGATCGGGGTGCAGCGCGCCTGCTGATCCGCCGCGATGGGCAGATGATCCATCCGCTTGCCGTCCAGATCATAGGCCACGCAGATCTTCAGCGTCTTGAACCCGTCCAGCACATCCAGCTTGGTCAGCGCGATGCCCGACACGCCCGAGGTGGCACAGGTCTGCCGCACCAGCACCGCGTCGAACCAGCCGCAGCGCCGCTTGCGCCCTGTCACCGTGCCGAACTCATGCCCACGCTCGCCCAGGCGTTCCCCATCGGCGTCGAACAGTTCCGCCGGGAACGGGCCTTCGCCGACCCGCGTCGTATAGGCCTTCACGATCCCCAGCACGAAGTCGATGGCCGTCGGCCCCACCCCCGTCCCCGTCGCCGCCTGCCCCGCGATGGTGTTCGAGGACGTCACGTAGGGGTAGGTCCCATAGTCGATGTCCAGAAGCGAGCCCTGCGCGCCCTCGAACAGGATGCGCTTGCCCGCCCGCCGCGCCTCGTTCAGCACCTTCCAGACCGGCCCGGCATAGGGCCTGATCTTCGGCGCGATCTCCAGCAGGCTTGCCTTCAGCGCCGCAGGGTCCACCGGATCCAGGCCCAGACCTGTGCGCAAGGCGTTGTGGTGGGTCAGAAGCCGCCCGATCCGGGTGTCCAGCGTCGCCGCATCGAACAGGTCCGCCACCCGGATCGCCCGGCGGCCGACTTTGTCCTCGTAGGCCGGGCCGATCCCGCGCCCGGTGGTGCCGATCCTGGCCACCGTCGTCTGCGCCTCGCGGCCCCGGTCCAATTCGCCGTGGATCGGCAGGATCAGGCTGGCGTTCTCGGCCAGCATCAGGTTTTCGGGTGAGATCTGCACCCCCTGCCCGCGCAGCTTGTCGATCTCGGCCACCAGATGCCAGGGGTCGACGACCACACCATTGCCGATGACCGACAGCTTGCCGCCGCGCACGATGCCCGAGGGCAGCAGCGACAGCTTGTAGACCGTCTCGCCGATGACCAGAGTATGCCCGGCATTGTGCCCGCCCTGGAACCGCGCGATCACATCGGCGCGTTCGGACAGCCAGTCGACAAGCTTGCCCTTGCCCTCATCGCCCCACTGGGCACCCACCACGACGACATTGGCCATCACACGCTCTCCCGGTCTTTTGAAACCGCCGCAGCTATAGACGGCGCGCGCTGCCAGGGGAACAGCGAAAACGCCTTGCGCCAGCCCGCCAGCCGCAATGAGATCCGGGCGGCCCGGCCGCAAGCGCCGGCCCTGCGGATCATCGGGCATGCGCTTTACCTTCAGGCCGGCGGTGGCAAGCCCGGCTTCACGCCCGCCCAATCCCGGACAGGCGATCTCGGGGAGGCGACCTCGGGTATGGCGGGATCGTGGCAAAGCCGGTCTGTGCCGAAACACTGGACAAATCCGGCGTCATTTGTCACCCCTGCGGCTGCAACGTCCTGAAAGGCCGCATCATGGGCTTCCTTCTGCGCTGGCTGGGCGCGTTCCTGCTGCTCGCCGCGATCTTCAATCCGACGTCCTGGAACTATGTCACCTGGGCGCGCGGGGCCTGGGGGGAGCAGACGCCGCTGATCGTGTTTCTCGGCCTGATCCTTGCCGTCGCGGCGATGGTCTACCTGGTCGCCACCCTGCGCTCGATCGGCATCCTGGGGGCCATCGTCATCGCCGCGGTCTTCGCCGCCGGGCTGTGGGTGCTGACCGACTGGGGCTTCCTTGGCCTGGACAATTCCGCGCTGAACACCTGGCTTGGCCTGCTGGTCCTGTCGCTGATCCTTGGGGTCGGCATGTCCTGGTCGATCCTGCGCCAGCGCCTGTCGGGCCAGCAAACGACGGACGAGGTCGATGGCTGAGACCGTCCTCTACCTCACCCTCGGCACCAACGACCTGACCCGCGCCACCCGCTTCTGCGACGCGGCCCTCAAGCGGGGGCTCGATGCCCCCCGACTTCGATGACCCCCGACTTCGATGACCCCCGAGACGGCTCTCCCGTCCGGGAGCACTTGCGCGAAGCCAAGCTCCCCCGCCGCCCTTGCGCCCCCGCCGCCCTTGCGCCCCCGTGACCCTTGCGCCCCCGTAGCCCTTGCGCCCCGTGGCCCTTCCGCCTAGATAGGCGCGTCAGCGTTCGGGAAGCCCAATGGAAAACGTCATCCTCACCATCCACCTGATCCTCGCGCTCCTCCTCATCGGTGTGGTGCTCATGCAGCGCTCCGAGGGTGGCGGCCTGGGCATTGGCGGCGGCGGCGGTGGCGGGACCATGTCGGCCCGCGGCGCGGCCACCGCCATGACCAAGCTGACCTGGCTTTTCGCGGTTGCCTTCATCATCACCTCGATCACCCTGACCATCCTTGCGACCCGTGGTGGCGACGGCGGCTCGGTGGTGGACAGTGCGGCGACAGATGCGCCCGCAACCGAGGCCCCGGCCACCGGCGGCGGCCTGGCAGGCACCGGCCTGACCTTGCCCGGCATCGCGACCGACGCCCCCGCCACTCCGCCCCGCGCGGACGAGCCGGCGCCGGTCACCACCCCCTGATCCACAACAGATTGCTCCGATCCCCAGCTACGCCCGCATGATCTAGCGGACCGGGCGTTGCTAACCCTTGCGGGAGTCGCTATACCTCGACTCCCGTGGTGCCGCGATTCCACCCCACCCGAATCGCCGTCTGAATCACGGGAGTCCGCCTTGGCGCGTTACATCTTCATTACCGGCGGCGTTGTCTCCTCCCTCGGCAAGGGTCTTGCCTCCGCTGCCCTGGGCGCACTTCTCCAGGCCCGCGGCTACACCGTGCGCCTGCGCAAGCTTGACCCCTACCTGAACGTCGACCCCGGCACGATGTCACCCTTCGAACATGGCGAGGTTTTCGTCACCGATGATGGCGCCGAGACCGACCTTGACCTTGGCCACTACGAACGCTTCACCGGCGTCCATGCGCGCACCACCGACAGCATCTCCTCGGGCCGGATCTATTCCAACGTGCTGGAGAAGGAACGCCGCGGCGACTATCTGGGCAAGACGATCCAGGTCATCCCC
>PNNE01000256.1 GCA_013824055.1 Rhodobacter sp.
GTCGAGGTGTCGCCCAGGGCGCCAAAGTCGTTCTCGGCGATCTTGCGCAGGATGCGGCGCATGATCTTGCCGGACCGGGTCTTCGGCAGGCCCGGCGCCCACTGGATCAGGTCGGGCTTGGCAATCGGCCGATCTCGTTGCGCACCCAGGCTTCCAGCTGCTTGCGCAACTCCTCGGTCGGCTCGATCCCCCGCATCAGGGTGACATAGGCATAGATGCCCTGCCCCTTGATGTCATGCGGGTAGCCCACCACAGCCGCCTCGGCCACCGCCTCATGCGCGACCAGGGCGCTTTCGACTTCCGCCGTGCCCATCCGGTGGCCCGAGACGTTGATCACGTCATCGACGCGGCCGGTGATCCAGTAATAGCCGTCCGCATCGCGGCGGCAGCCGTCGCCGGTGAAGTAATAGCCCTTGTACTGGCTGAAATAGGCTTCCTCGAAGCGCGCGTGGTCGCCCCACAGCGTCCGCATCTGCCCCGGCCAGCTGTCGGCAAAGCACAGGACGCCCTCGGTCTCGGTTTCGGACTGGATGGCACCCGAGGCCGCGTCCAGCACCACCGGCTGCACCCCGAAGAACGGCACCGTGGCCGAGCCGGGCTTGGTCGGGATCGCGCCCGGCAGCGGCGTCAGCATGTGGCCGCCGGTCTCGGTCTGCCAGAAGGTGTCGACGATCGGCAGCTTGCCCTTGCCGACATGGGTGTTGTACCAGGCCCAGGCTTCGGGGTTGATCGGCTCGCCCACCGACCCCAGCAGCTTCAGCGACGACAGGTCGTGCTTTTCCACCCACTCGGTACCCAGGCCCATCAGCGACCGGATCGCGGTCGGCGCGGTGTAGAACTGGCTGACCTTGTGCTTGGCGCAGACCTCCCAGAACCGGCCGGCGTCGGGATAGGTCGGCACGCCCTCGAACATCAGCGTCGTGGCACCATTCGCCAGCGGACCGTAGACGATGTAGCTGTGGCCGGTGACCCAGCCCACGTCCGCGGTGCACCAGAAGACATCGCCGTCATGGTAGTCGAAGGTGATCTGCTGCGTCATCGAGGCATAGACGAGATAGCCGCCCGTCGTATGCACCACGCCCTTCGGCTTGCCCGTCGAGCCGCTGGTGTACAGGATGAACATCGGGTCTTCGGCGCCCACTTCCACGTAGGGGCAGTAGGGCTTGGCCGCAGCCATCTCGGCCGTCAGGTCGAAGTCACGGCCCTCGACCCAGGAGGTCTGGTCGCCGGTGCGCTTGGCCACCAGCACGCGCACCTTGTCCGAGCAGTGCAGCAGCGCCTTGTCGGTGTTGTCCTTCAACCCGGTCTTCTTGCCCGCGCGCGGAGCCCAGTCGGCGGTGATCACCAGCTTCGCGTCGCAATCGTTGATCCGGTTCGCCAGCGCATCGGGAGAAAAGCCGCCGAAGACGATGGAATGGACCGCGCCGATCCGGGTGCAGGCCAGCATCGCATAGGCCGCCTCGGGGATCATCGGCATGTACAGGACGACCCGGTCGCCCTTGGTCACGCCATGCGCCTTCAGGACGTTGGCCAGGCGGCAGGTCTGCTCCAGAAGCTCGCGGTAGGTGATGTGCCGGGCGGGGGTCTTCGGATCATCGGGTTCCCAGATGATCGCGGTCTGGTCGGCGCGGGTCAGCATGTGGCGGTCGATGCAGTTGGCGCTGACGTTCAGATGCCCGTCCTCGAACCACCTGATCGACACGTTGCCCGGCTGGAACGACGTGTTCTTGACGCGGGTGTAGGGCTTGATCCAGTCCAGCCGCAGCCCTTCGGCGCCCCAGAACGCCTCTGGATCCTGGACCGAGGCCGCATAGCGCGCCTCATACGCCTTCGCGTCGACATGGGCTTTCGCCACGAAGTCGTTCGTCGGCGGATAAATGGATTTGGCGGCTTCGGTCATTTTCTCTCCTCCCGGAAGGGGTGTGGGCCGACACCCCGGAACAGCGTGGGACTGGGTCAGGATCACTTTTCCCTGCGCCCAGAATACCACCACGTAAAGAATTTCGTAACCCCCTATTTTTCATCAATAATTCTGTAAACTACTTGACTGACTTGTCGTCAATTCCGTAAATGTGTGAAAATTGTGGCGCCCAAGTCCTTGCTTTCGCTGGCGCGTTACCGCTCACGCCCCTGTGAAGGCGGATGGATTTCCCGTGAAGCCAAGGCAACCGGCGGGGCCGCGCGCCGGTTCAAGCCGATTCGCCGCCCGGTTGCGCATCCAGGGCCGCATCGACCTCGGCCAGGCTGGCAGAAAACCGGACTTCCGGCTCGTGCAACCCCTGCGCCTCCAGCTGGCGGCGCAGCTCGGGCTTCAGCCCGACAAGGTACAGTCGCCCGCCCCGCCGCTGCGCCCGAGCCGCCAGGCTGTGCATCCCCCACGCGCCGGAACTGTCGACCAGCGGCACGCCCGACATCTCCAGCACCAGCGCGCGCGGCGCCTCGGCGATGCGGTCAAGCACGCCGCCTAGCTGCGCGGCCGCGCCAAAGAAGTAGGGGCCTTCAAGGTGATAGACCACGCGGTCGGCGCGCACCGCCTGCGGCGCCTCTTCGCGCGGGCGCATCCCGGCGGTCTCGGACATCCGCTTGATGAAGACGAGGCCCGCCAGCGCGAAGCCGACCACGATCCCCTCGGTCAGGTCGCGGAAGACGACCAGAAGGAAGGTCGCAAGGACCACCAGCGCGTCGCCCCGGCTGGACTTCAGAAGGGCGGCGAACTCGTGCCGCTCGGCCATGCCCCAGGCGACGACGGCCAGCACGCCCGCCAGAGCGGCAAGCGGGACATAGGCGGCCAGGGGCGCGGCGATCACCAGGAAGGCCAAGAGGAACAGGGAATGCAGCATCCCCGAAACCGGCCCCCGGCTGCCCGCCCGCACATTGGTCGCCGTCCGCGCGATCGTCCCGGTGACGCAGAACCCGCCGAACAGCCCCGAGCCGATGTTGGCCACCCCCTGCGCCACCAGCTCCGCGTTCGACCGGTGCCGCGACCCCGACATCCCGTCGGCCACCACGGCGGACAGCAGCGATTCAATCGCACCCAGAAGCGCAAAGCTGACCGCCCAGGGCAGCGCCTCGCGCCAAAGCGACAGGTCCGGCAGCGCGGGCGTCAGCAGCATCTGCGGCAGGGCACCAAAACGCGAACCGATGGTCGCCACCGGCAAGGCCAGGACCGCCGCAACGACCGAAGCCAGCGCCACCGCGATCAGCATCCCCGGCCAGTGCGGCCTTGCCCGCCGCAAAGCCAGGATCACCGCCGCCGTCAGCGCCGCCACCGCCACCGCCGCCCAGGTCACGCTCCCCCGGGCCGCCCACAGGGCCTCGACCTTCGCGACGATCTCGCCGGGCTCGGACCCCGGCAGGGTCAGCCCGAACATCTCGCGCAGCTGGCTGGCGAAGATGATGACGGCGATCCCGGCGGTGAAGCCGACGGTGACGGGATAGGGTATATAGCGGATGTAGGTGCCCAGCCGCAGCAGCCCCGCCGCGATCAGGATCAGCCCCGAAAGGATCGTGGCCAGGATCAGCCCCTGGACCCCGATGGCCATGACGCAGGCAGAGACCAGCACGATGAACGCCCCCGCTGGCCCGCCGATCTGATAGCGCGACCCGCCCAGCAGCGACACGAGGAACCCGCCGACGATGGCCGTGTAAAGCCCGCGTTCCGGTCCCACCCCACTGGCGATGGCGATGGCCATCGACAGGGGAAGGGCCACGATGGCGACAGTCAGCCCGGCCAGCGCATCGGCACGCAACTGCGCCAAGCCGTAGCCCTCGCGCCAGACGGTGAAGAGCTTCGGCAGGAACTCGGACGGGCCGGTGTGGCCCCGCGCGGTGTCGGTCATGATGGCATCCAGGCCAGGAGATGTGCCAGTAATCGCTGGCAAGTCTGGGGGAATGGCGTCAGAAGACTCCTCCATATCCCGACTGTCAACCGCCGCGAGGCTGCATGACCCCCGATCCAGAACGCCCCGCCCCCGAACGCCCCGACCCCGAACGCCCCGACCCCGAACGCCCCGACCCCGAACGTCCCGATCCCGTCCGGCCCGCAAACGCCGAGGCCCTGGCGCTTGTCCATCGGCTTTTGTCGCTGGGCCACGCCGCCCTGGCCTGGGAGGACCCCGCCACCGGCACCCCCGGCATCAGCCGCATCGCCTTTGCCCGCGACGCGCAAGCGGGGATGCTCACTCTTGTCTCGGGTCTTGCCCCCCACTTCCGCGCCCTGCGCGAACGGCCCGATTGTGCGCTGATGCTGGGCGACGTGGGCGACAAGGGCGACCCGCTCACCCATCCCCGCCTGATGATCCGCGCCCGGGCCGGCTTCGTTGCGCCCGACGATCCCGCCCGCCCCGGCATGCGGTCCCGCTGGCTGGAGCGGAACCCGAAAGCCACGATCTACATCGACCTGCCCGACTTTGCCTTCGTCCGGCTGACCCCGACATCGGCACTGCTGAACGGCGGCTTCGGCCGAGCCTTCCACATAGCGCCCGAGGATCTGTGAAACGAAAGCGGGCGGCCCCGAAGGACCGCCCGCTGCCTGCAAACCCGAAGGCTCAGGCCGGCACGTCCATCCGCATCGTGACCAGCGCCCGGCCCCGCACGGCCTCGCCCCAGCGGACCTGGACCTCGTTGCCGCCAGCGCCGGTCCCCGGCACCGAATAGGGGAAGACATGGCGCGCCGCACCGGCCCCGTTGGTGATCATCCCTTCCGGCGCCACCGCCTCGACCATGCGGATGCGCGCGCCGAAGGGCACGAAGCCGCCCGCACTGACGTTCCAGGTCTCGGCCGCGGTGTTCTGGGTATGGGCCACCTGGACCGGGTTGATGATCCACTGGGTCACGTTGTTGAAGCTGTTCCCTTCGACCCGCACGTTGCGCGACCGGGTGAAGTCCAGCGTCGCAAAACTGGTGTCCACCATGTCCACCCGGTCGACGATGGCGCTGACACTGCGGAAGCTGTTCGACAGGATCGAGAAGCCCGACAGGAAGTGCCCCGGCCCGTAGGGCTTGACCACGATCCAGCGGAACGCGGCCGAGGTATCGGACGAGATGAACACGTTGCCGACGATGTTCAGCCCGCCGAACGAGAACTCGCCGTTCTCCTGCGGCTCGCTGTCGTGCTCGTTGCCCCATTCGATGAAGCAGTTGTCGATGTAGTTCCCCGTCACCACGGTCGAGACGTTGGTCTGCGTGAACACCAGCCCCGCCCGGCGCAGGCCAGCCGCCGTGTTGTCGCCCTGGAAGAAGTGGTTGGCGTGGATCAGGTGGCCGGACCCGTGGACGATCGCGAAATGCGCAAAGCGCACGATCCGGTTGTTGCGCAGCTTGACGTCGTTGGCGTTGATGTTCAGGCAGATCGTGGTGCGGTCCACGGCGGCCACGCTTTGCTCGTTCGACAGGAACTGGCACATGTCGACGAACATGCCCTGGCAGCCCTCACCCGCAGAGGTGATCGCCCGGTGTTGCGGCCGGTTGAAGGTGCAGGACAGGAAGCGCTGGGTGTTGCCGGTCATCGGCAGCATCACCCCGGACCCGGTGCCGTTGTTGTTGAACTCCAGATCTTCCAGCTCGAACCGCGACATCAGGTCGAAGCCCGAGAAGTCCAGCATGTACTTGAAGCGCCGGAAGGCATAGGTCCGCGTGCCCGCCGCGGCGAAAAGCGGCTGGCTCAGGGACAAGGTCCCCGCGCTGACGTTCTTGCCCGAGACATAGACCTCGCGGCCCACTCCCGTCCCGACGACCAGCGACCCGACGGGGATGTTCGCCACGTTGGCGACATTGGTCAGCGTCAGGTTGTTGGCGGTCGCGTAGGTGGCGATCGAGGTGAACTCGTCGGTCGTCCAGGCCGCGCCGGGGATCGCGACCAAGGAGCCGTTGCGGATGCCCCGGCGGCCGGTAAAGCTGGTCAGGCCCGACAGCGCCGCCACGTCGATGGGCGAGGTGATCTCGACCCGGCGGCCCGACAGGTCCAGGGTGACGTAGTCGGTAAAGAAGAACAGCGCCTGCAACATGCGCCGGAAGCCCTCCAGTTCGGTCCCGAAGGCCTGGCCATAGGTGTTCAGGTCATAGTTCCGCGTCAGCACCAGTCGGCGGTTCGACGGCATCGACACCGTGCCCTCGAACCGGATGCGGCTGTTGATCGTCACATCCGAGTTGAGCCGGAAAGTGCCCGACGGCACCAGGACCTCGCGGCCCTGCGCACCGGCATCAGCGGCCAGGAAGGCCGGGGCGTCGTTCGTCGTCCCGTCGCCCAGCGCGCCATAGTCACGCACGTCGACCCAGTCCATCAGCTTGCGGATGAAGATGTTGGTGACATCCTCGACCTCGATGTCGTCGATCCTGACCACGCCCCCATTGGCCCCGGTCAGGTCCAGCCCGACATGCGCATAGACCGATTGCAGCGACCAGGGCAGCGTGACCCCGGTCCGGCTGGCGGGCGAGATGATCGCGCTGACCGTCACCACCTGGCCATAGGCCGTCAGCGCCACCGACGGTCCGGTCTGCGGCAGGCCCACGACGTTCTGGCCGCCCAGGTCCCCCGCCCAGGCCGCGATGCGGACCGCAGGCAGGTTGCCCGACACCGCCTTCACCCGCGCCGTCACCCGCAGGTAAAGCCCCGGCTGGATCGGCGTCTGCGCAAAGCTGCGCAGCTTCTGCGTTGCGTCCGTCTTCTGCAACTCCAGGCAGCCGCCGAAGTCCTGGTCGTTCGTCACCAGGCTGGCATTCGGCTGGCCCTGATAGGACCCCGAACCCGGTGTCCCATCCTCGCGCGACCAGAGGTTGAGCCCTGCCGAGAACGGCGGCGGCATCAGGACCAGCCCGTCAGTGATAGCCTTGTTCATCTTTGATTTCCCTTGCCTCGCTTCGCGCCACTGCCATGCGCGATGCGCCAGGAGACCCCGGACAACGCGCCGTCATGGGGCCAAGGGGGTAGCAAGGAAGGCTTGACCCCGGCTTAGGGCAGCGTTCGGCCATAGGGAAAGATGCGCAACACTTACCCCGCACGCAGCGTCAGCCGTGATGCGCCTCCCTCCCCCCGCGTGGGGGAGGGATGGGGTGGGGGGCGCGCTTCAAGAAAGCAGTGACGAAAACGCCTCAGGCTCCAACGTCCGGCGCTGGCAGGATCTGCACTGCGTTGATCTGCCAGCCCTCGGCGGTCTCGACCATCATGTAGTCCAGCAGCCACCCCGCCCCGGCCTGATCGGTGATCCGCACCCGCTGCCACAGGTTCCCCGCCACCTCGCGCAGGTCCAGCATCTGCACGTCCGCCGGACGGTAGACCATCGGATAGCCCTGCCTGACCATCGCGCCAAAGTTCTCGGGCGTGCCGAACAGGCTCTTGATCGTCGGGCTGGCGAAGGTGAAGGCCCGGTCGAAATCATCGGCCAGTAAGGCGTCGATCTGGCTCTGAATCGTGTTGCGGATCGGCTCTTGCTGCGCCGTGGCCGGCAGCGAAAGCCCCAGTGCCAGCAAGATGCCCACCAGAAAAACCTTCATTCCTTCACCTCCCGTCCTGCGTGCCCTGCCAGCTAGTGCGACAACGGCGGTCGCCAAGGGCCGCTTGCGCGACGCGCCATCGGCCCCCACATTCGTCGGACCACTGAACCCCGGATCCCGTCCATGTCCTATGCCTTCGACCGCAGCGATGCCTCGCTGGAAGACAGCCTCCGCCGCATCGTGGGGGAAGAGCTGTCCTCGGCCCTCGACCGCCTGGCTGCGGTTCCCGCCCCGGATGCCGTGCACGGGGTGCGCAAGAACCTGAAGAAGACCCGGGCGCTGCTGCGCCTCGTGCGTGACGGGCTGCCCGAGCAGTCGGCCGCGAACGCCGTGCTGCGCGACGTGGCGGGCGCGCTTTCGGGCCAGCGCGACGCGGCGGTGCGGCTTGCCACCTTCGACCGGCTGTTCGGCGATCCGCCCGCCGCGCTTTGCGCGCTGCGCACCCGGCTGCACGAGGAAAGCCAGTCGCCCTCGGCGCAGTCGGACCCGGCGCTGCACCGGACGCTCTCCCGCCTGCGCGAGCAGGTGATGGGGTGGCAACTCGCCGGCAAGGACCGCCGCATACTCCAGTCCGGCCTCGCCCGGACGCGGCAACGGGCGCAGCAGGCGGCCCAGGTCGCCAGGGCCGACACCGGCCAGCCCGAGCGGATTCACGACTGGCGCAAGCGCGTCAAGGACCTGTGGTATCAGACGCGGCTCTTCGTCCCGGTCTGGCCCGACCTCTTTCGCCCGCTCGCGGCCGGGGCCGACCGGCTTGGCGAGGCGTTGGGCGACCACCACGACCTTTCGGTGCTTGCCGGCCATGCCGCAACCCTGCCGCCGCGGATCATCGCGGCACCGGCCCTGCGCCAGCTTGACGCCGAGGTCCGCAACGCCCAGACCCGGATCGAGGCCGAGATCCTCCCCCTGTCCGACCGCCTGCTGGCCGGCGACCCCAAGGAGATGGCCAGGCTTTGGCTCGACTGGCACGCGATCTGGCGCCTGCAGGGCTGACGCGCACCCCGGTCGCGTCGGCGCCACCTGCCTGCCGACGCTTCGGCCGCGCTGCGGGGCTCAGGCGACCAGCTCGCCCCGCAATGCCCGCTCCATCAGCGCCACGGTCTCCTCGACCCCATACAAGGCAATGAAGCCCCCGAACCGCGGACCATCAGACGCGCCCAGCAGCACTTCGTACAGCGCCTTGAACCAGTCGCGCAGCGGCTCGAACCCGTGCTCCTTGCCCACGGCAAAGACCATCGACTGCAACGCCTCGTCGTCCGTCGCGCCGTCCCAGACCCGCAGCCTTGCGACCAGATCCGCCATCGCCGCCCGTTCCCGGTCGTCCGGCAGCCGGAAGCTGCGGGTCGGCGCGATCCGGTCGGCAAAATAGCGCACCGCAAAGCCCGCCGCTGCATCGAGATCGGGATGCGTCTCGGGCGACGCCTCGGGGGCATAGCGCTTCAGGAACTTCCACAACGCCCCCGCATCCTTCGCCCCCGACACGCTTGCCAGGTTCAGCAGCATCCCGAAACTGACCACCATCTTCGACTCGGGAGGCTTGCCCCCGTGGATATGCCACACCGGATTGTTCACCTGCCCCGCCACATCCTGCGTCGGATAGGCGCGCAGCTGCTGGTGATATTCGTCCACCGCCCGCGGGATCACGTCGAAATGCATCCGCTTCGCCGTCTTGGGCTTCTGGTACATGAAATACGACAGGCTCTCCGTCGCCGCATAGGTCAGCCACTCGTCGATCGTAAGGCCATTGCCCTTCGACTTGCTGATCTTCTGCCCCTGGTCGTCCAGGAACAGCTCGTAGGTCATGTGGTTCGGCGCCCGCCCGCCCAACACCTCGCAGATCCCGTCATAGATCGGAGTGTTCGTGGAA
>PNNE01000086.1 GCA_013824055.1 Rhodobacter sp.
AAGCTGATGGACCGCCGCAACGCGGGCTTTGTCAGCGTGCTGTTCCTGGTGCTGCTGTCGACGCTGCTGTACCTGACCAACAAGCGCATCTGGGCCGGGATCAAGGACAAGAAGCAGCACGCCTGACCATGATGCCCGAGAGTTCTGGAAAACCCCGTCCGTGTGGCGGGGTTTTTCATGTTCGGCCCAGGTAGTCCTGCAGGTCCTCTGGCGGATCTGAAAGTAGCGCCCGCGTCTCGACCGGGGCCTGCACGACCCCGTTTGCCACAAAGGCCGTGTCGCCCCCAAGCGCCAGCGCATCCCGCGGATCATGCGTCACCATCAGGACCAGCGCCCCGGTCTCGTCGGCCACGGTGCGCACCAGGTCAAGCATCTCGCCCCGCAGCGCGGGACCCAGCGCAGCAAAGGGCTCGTCCAGCAGCAGGATCGGCCGGGCGCGCAGCAGCGCCCGCGCAAGCGCCGCGCGGCTGGCCTGTCCGCCGGAAAGCTGGGCTGGGCGGCGAGGACCCAAGCCCGCAAGCCCGATGCGCGCCAGGGCCTCGTCGATCCGCGCATGGTCCGCAGGGGTCAGCCGCAGGTCCGGGCGCAGGCCAAGCCCCAGGTTCTGCGCCACGGTCAGATGCGGAAACAGGTTCTGGTCCTGGAACAGGATCGTGACCGGCCTTGCGCCGGGCGGCACGTCTGACAGGTCGCTGCCCTGCCACAGGATGCGTCCCGCAGCCGGGGCCAGAAAGCCTGCGATGGCCGCCAGAAGCGTGGACTTCCCGGCGCCGGACGGTCCCATGACCGCAATGCGGCTGCCCGGCCGGGCCGACCAGTCGGCCGTCAGGCGGAAGGCCGCTTGCCTCAGGGTCAGGCGGTCAAGCTGCAGCACGGCGGCCTCCGGCATCACAGGCCCAGAACAGGACGAACGACAGGGTGACAAGGATCAGCGCCGCCGAGGCCGCCGCCTCCATCCGGTAGGCGCCGGTCAACTGGCTGACGACCAGGGGCAGGGTGGCCTGGCGTTCCCCCGCAAAGAGCGCAATGACCCCCAGGTCGCCCATCGACAGGGCGGCGGCGATCCCGGCGCCAAAGCCCAGCGGGCGGGCCAGCCGGGGCAGGACCAACCAGCGCAGGCGGGACCAGCCGTGCAGCGCCAGACTGTCGGCAAGACGGCCGTAGTCCGCCTGCAGGGCACGCGCCTCGGGCAGAAGGATGCGGTAAAGATAGGGCAGCGACAGGGCCGTGTTGACCAGGATGGTCACTGGCAAGGCCAGGCTCATCGGGGGTGCAAAGGGCTGGATCAGCAGGAAAAGCCCGGTCCCCAGCACCAGGCCCGAGGTCGCCAGCGGCAAGGTCGCCGCGCCCTCCATCAGAGGGCTGCCATGCCGCGCCGCGGCCAGGGCAAGGGTCAGCGCGGCCGTGGTCGCAAGCAGCGCCGAAGCCAGCGCCACTGCGACCGACCGCGCGGCGGCAGGCAGGACCGAGGCAGGCAGATCCGTCAGACCGGGCAGCCCGCGCCACAGCACGGCGGCCAGCGGCAGGGCCAGGAACAGCGCGCTTGTGGTCAGCGCCATGCCATCCCCCCAGCGCCGCCACCCGGTCGGGGCGGATAGCGGCAGGCCACGGTCAAGCCCGGCCCCAAAGCCCGCGGGCCGGGTCAGGGTCCAGGCCGCCAGCACCGCGATGACGCCCACGGCCAGTTGCACCCCGGCCAGACCGGCGGCCCGGCCCAGGTCGAACTCGAACCGCACCGCCTGATAGATCGCCAGCTCGATGGTGGTGGCGGCAGGCCCGCCGCCCAAGGTCAGGACCACGGCAAAGCTGGTCAGGCAGATCACCAGGATCACCAGCGCGACCCCCGGCAGCACCTCGCGCAGCATGGGCCATTCCAGGTGGCGGAAGGTCTCGGACGGGCCGAAGCCCAGGGATTGCGCCAGACGGATGCGCTCGGACGGGATGGACAGCCAGCCATGCAGGATCATCCGCGTGGCCAGGGGCAGGTTCAGGAAGACATGCGCCAGGACAACGCCATGCAGCCCGTAGATCGAGATCGGCGGCAGTCCCATTGCGACAAGCGCCTGATTGAGCAGGCCAGAGCGCCCGAAAACCGCAAGGAGTCCAAGGACGGCGACCACGGCGGGCAACAGGAACGGCGCCCCCATCAGGGTGACAAGAAGGCTGCGCCCCGGGAAGCGGCGCCGCGCCAGGGCGCGGGCGACGGGGATGGCAAGAAGAGTGGAAATGGCCGCCGACAGAAGGGCTTGCGTCACCGAAAAGCGGACAGCGGCCCAGTCCGCGGGGCCAAGCGACATCCCCGCCCCCCGCCAGCCGACAGCGGCAAGGGGGGCGAGGACCAGCGCCAGCAGCAGGGCCGCCAGCGCCGGGGCGATCAGGCTCAGCGGGCGAGCGCGGCTTGCCATTCGGCCAGTGCCGCGTCGCGGACGGCTTGCGCCTCTGCGGGGGAGAGCAGCAGCGACTTTGCCGGACGGAAGGCGTCGAAGCCCTCGGGCAGGCCTGCCGCCGGGGTGATCACCGGATACATCCAGTTGGTCTGCGGAATGACCGACTGGAAGGCGTCGGTCAGCATGAAGTCCAGGAACTGGTCCGCCAGGTCCGGCTGGTCGGAGGATGCCAGCTTCCCGGCGACCTCGATCTGCATGTAGTGGCCCTCGTCGAACAGCGCGGCGGCCTTGGTGTCGTCGCCTTCCGCGATCAGGTGGTAGGCCGGGCTGGTGGTGTAGGACAGCACCATGTCCGCCTCGCCTTCCAGGAACAGGCCGTAAGCCTCGGACCAGCCGGGGGTCACGGTGACGATGTTGTCGGCCAGACCCTGCCAGATTTCGGGCGCGCGGTCGCCATAGGCCGCCTTGACCCACAGCAGCAGACCAAGGCCGGGGGTCGAGGATCGCGGGTCCTGGATCACGATCGTCACGTCCGAGGCAGCCAGGGCCTCGAAGCTTTTCGGCGGCTCGGGCAGCTTGGTCTTGTCATGGACAAAGGCGAACCAGCCCCAGTCGAAGGGCAGGAAGTTGGGGTCGGCAAAGTCCACCGGCAGGTCGGTCTTCGGGGTTTTTCCATGCGGCGCAAAGAGTTGCGTGGCGCTGGCAGCGGCGGTCAGGCTGGTGTCAAGGCCAAGGACCAGGTCGGCGTCCGAGGCCGCGCCTTCCAGCTGGACGCGGGCCAGAAGCGCCGCGCCGTCGCCCGCGGGGACAAACCGCAGGTCGCAGGCGCAGGTCGCCTCGAAGGCCGTCTCGATGGCGGGGCCGGGACCCCATTCCGTGGTGAAGCTGTCGTAGGTCAGCACGGTAAGGACGGGAGTTTCAGCCAGCGCCGGCATTGCGATGGTCAGAAGGCCCGCAGCAAGGAGGTGTTTTTGCATCGTATTCTCCATGTTGCGACGGAATGGTCGGGGATGGAGAACCCATGCACCTTCCCTCCGCCGGTATGATCCGGTTCAGGTTCGACGGGTTCGCTTTCGCATCTCAGCCGGTGAAGGCTCCCCGAGGTGAGGCGGAGCATAGGCGAAGGGGCGGCAGGTGCAAGGGGTGTTCGGGTTGTCAGACTGTCCGCACCACCCGGCCCTTGCGGCGGGTGGTGCGTGTGGTGCGTGATCAGGGCGCGCGCAGTTCCTGGTAGTCACCCGCCGTGCGCAGCGTCACGGTCAAGGGCGCGTCGCCACGGTTGCGCCAGAACCAGCCGTGGTTGCCGGTGAAGGCGGCGGTCAGGTCTCCGGCCAGTTCGGGCACGGCGCGGCCCTGTTCGTAGCTGATCTTCTGCCCGCCACCATCGCCATGCATGTCGAAGTTCACCACGCCGCCATTCGCCGTCCAGGCGTAGCGGGCGGTCTGGCCTGCCTCCATCGCCAGCTTCACCTCGATCCCCTCGCCGGGGGCCAGGATGTAGCTGACCTCGTCGCGCCAGTCCGAGGTGGTGGCCTCGGCCAGAGCCGCCTCGACCGGATCGGGCGCGGCCGCGATCTGCTCGGGTGCTGGCTCTGCCGTGACCAGGGTCTCTGGAACAGGGTCGGCCGGGGGCGCCGTGCCGATCACCGCCGAAATGGCGGCAAGCTGGGCGTCGATCCGGTCAAGGCGTGCCAGGATCTCGGGCGCGGCAAGGGCGGTTGGGGTCAGCACGGCGGCCGACGCTGCGCCAGCCTGGGCTTCCGCTGCGGCGGCCAGGGCATCCGCTGCGGCTTCTTCGGCAAGCTGCTGCTTGATCTCGCCCATCTCGGTCAGGCCGGTCAGCCCGCCCACCCCCGTCGGGTCGATCCCGTATTCGGCGGGCAGCCAGAACAGGACAAGGACGGCCCCGGCAGCGCCCGCCGCAATAAGCGTGGACCGGATCAGGCCCCCGGGCGTGGCAGGAACGGAGTGGATCGCGCCGGGGTCAGCCCGCAGCGGTTTTTCAGAACGATTGGTCATGGTGCGCCCTCCCTTCAGGCGACGAAATAGCCGGTGATCTGGAAGCCCATCAGGGCAAAGCCAGCCACCATCATCAGAACATTCGCGGTATAGGCCTGCCGCGCGAAGGCGGGACGCGTCCGCCACTGGTTCATCGCCAGCAGGATCAGTGCCAGCGCCAGCAACTGGCCGATCTCGACCCCGACGTTGAACGCGATCAGGTTGCCAAGCAGCCCGTCGGTCGACATGTCGTAGTCCTGGATCTTGGTCGCCAGACCGAAGCCGTGCAACAGCCCGAAGACCAGCGTCGCCGCCTTGGTGTCGGGCTGCACGCCGAACCACAGCCGGAAGGCGCCAAGGTTGTCGAGCGCCTTGTAGACCACCGAGAACGCGATGATCGCGTCGATGATGAACGGGTTGATGGCGATGGACCACCAGACGCCCGCGATCATCGTGACCGAATGGCCGATGGCGAACAGGCTGACATAGATCGCGATGTCCTTCGCCCGGTAGAGAAAGAAGATCACTCCGGCGAGGAAGAGGAGGTGATCATAGCCGGTCATCATGTGCTTGGCGCCGAGGTAGATGAAGGAGAAGGGACGAAAGCCCGTCACCTCCTGCACATAGCCCGCGTCGCCTTCGGTGACGTTGTGGGCATAGGCCGCTCCGGTGAGGAGAACTGCCGCGAGGCAGATGACAAGCGCCAGCAACGCCTGCCAAGGCAAGGGTGGACGCCACTGCGCCCTTTGGGTGGAAACCATTTGGTCTTTCCTGACTGTTGAAACTGTTCGGGCCGCCCCCAACCGGGGCGGCGGCTCAGATCAACATCGGACGGGGAGGTCGCCTGGGGCCGTCAGGCCTGGAACCGGCGGCGACCACAGAGCCCGAAAGGACTTCGCGGGCGGGGTCGGCATGGACCTCGGCGGCGTGGTTTGCCAGCAGGGCGACGCTGACATGGTCATGGTCGCCAGAATCGTGATGGGTGTCCGGATGGTGGTGCCCCGTGGCCGCGTGATGGGCGTGGTGGTCGGCCTCGGCGACCAGCGTGCCCGGGCCGTGATGGGCGACTTCGATTGCCGGGGCAATGGCCAGCGCAAGCAGCAAGGCCAGGCAAAGCGCCCGCTTGATGCCGAAACTGGTCAGGATTGCCCGCATTGCCTGCCTTTCGGGGACGGTTTCCCCTGTCGTTCTTGTCGTCGTTCCTGTCGTCGTTCTGGTCCTGGTTCGCCGGAAAATAGGCATTCCGGCCGCTTCCTGCAAGGAGGGCGCGGATCATTCCCGGCGAAAGCAGATCGTGCCGTTCGGCTCGCCATTCGGGTCCTCGACGAAACCCAGCGCGGCGAGGGCCGGGGCCAGCCTGGTCCGGGCGGCGATCACCTCGGACGGGTCGAGGAAGGGAATCAGGATGCGGCGCAGCCCGGTGAGGGCCGGTCCGGCGAATGCCTCGTCCGGCAGGAGCGGGCCGGACAGGCGCAGGACCTCGGGTCGCGCGGCGGCAAGAAGCTTGTGCAGGCCGGACCAGACGCCCTCGGGGTTCAGCGTCGCCTGCGACCAGGCAAGACCGGCCGCCTCCGGGAAGTTCAGCGCGGCGATCCGGCGGGACAGTTGCAGAAGCGCGGGCCGTTCCTCGTGGATCGTCACCTGCAGGTCGGGGTTCGCGGCCTTGGCCCGCAGTGCGACGAAACCGATGCCGCAATCCAGGTCAAGCAGCCGGGTGCAGCCGTTCAGGAACCCCGCGATGTTGCGCGCATGGCGGCGGTCGAACTTGCCGGACTTCAGCACTTCCATCGTGGCGGCAGTGAAGACCCGGGGGTCGAGCGGGATCTTCACCGTCTGGTTCTCGACGATCTCCAGCGAAAGATCCGCCGACAGATCCGCCGAACCCGAGACATAGGGCGAGGCGAAGGGCGACCCCCAGCCGGGCGGAGGCGGCGTGCGGCGGTCTGCCTTGGGCAGGGCGTTGCGGCGCTGTTCCAGCCTGGTCTGGACGGCCTTCACGGCCTCGGGGTCGCGGGCCTTGGGCGGCTTGGCGACAACCTGGCTGATCGGCACGTTGGAGGCGGCGACCAGGTTGGCGACATAGGCCTGATAGTCCGGGGACTGCTGGTATTCGGCCAGCCGCGCCTCGGCCCTGGCATGGGCGGCCTCGTGCAGGCGGCGGACTTCGTCATCCTTCAGCAGCTCGGCCATGATCCGCGCCCGGTGCTCGCGGTGGCGGAAGATGCGCGTATCCTCGACCTCGTTGCGGTCCTGCAGCGACCAGTAGTCAGAGTTGTACTTGTCCTTCTTCAGGTTCGCATTGCCGCGGAACTTGCGCAGGGAATAGGCATCCATCGACTTGATGGCGTAGTGGTTGATCTGCGCCCAGTCGTAACCCACGGTCCGGCGGATCGACCTCCAGCCGCGGAACTTGAACCAGTCCTCCAGCGGGCGACCCGAGCCGTTCACCCAGAGCAGCGTGTCGGGATAGTCGGTGTCCTTGAACTGCGACTTGATGATCGGGCGGTGCATGCCCAGCCGAAGGTGCTTTGCATCATAGCGCAGCATGGTCTTGGTGCCCCAGCCCTTGTTCCAGAACTCGGGCGCGGCACGGGTGAACTGGTCGGTGATGGGCGCGCGGGACCAGTCGCGGATGCCCGAAGACCCGAAGATGCGCCAGGTCAGGACGATCGCATGGGCGTTCATCGCGTTCAGGTCGGCGACCATCCCGTCCAGCGTGCCAGAGGGGTGGTTGATGCACAGGAACTCGTCGGCATCCAGCACCAGCACCCAGTCGGAGTTGACGATCAGCGCTTCCTCGCCCGCGCTTTTCAGCATCGAGGGGTGGGGCTTCATGCCTTCCGGGATCAGGTTCTCGCGGTGGTGGACGCCGATGTCCATCGCCTCCAGCCGCTTGAGCAGCGTGTCGGTGCCGTCGGTGCAGTCGTTGGTGTAGACCATGAGGTCGGTGAAACCGACGGCAAGGTGGTGCGCGACCCATTCCACCACGGTCGGGCCTTCGTCCTTCATGGTGGACAAGGCCACCAGCGACCCGTGCGGGCTGGTCTGCCTGGGATGCGTCATTCTTCCAGCGCGGCGGTGGGGTCGATGTCCAGCTTTTCGCACATCCGGGCGATGTAGCTGCCTTTCAGCGGCGGGTTCTTGCGCCACCAGGGCCGGGCGGCGTTGGTGTAGATGTGGACCGACAGGGTCGCGTCGGTGAAGTGGCCTTCGACGGATGAATGCGGGTCGTAGAAGACGTCGTTCAGCTGGAACGGCACCGGATACAGCGTGTCGGCACTCATCGCCTTGTCGATGTCGCCTGTCACCTGCGCGAAGTGGGTAAAGGCCTGCGGGCCGAATGCCGTGCGCTCGGTCTGGAAGATGCGGACTGCCTTGGGCAGCGACGGATCCAGCTTGTCCATCTTCTTTTTCTGCCGGTTGCCCCACCAGGCGGGGTAGTCGGGCAGGTTGTCGTAGTAGTCGAGCAGGCTTTCGATCAGCCGTCCGGTCTGCGGCATGGCGACGACGCCGCAGTTCAGCGCCCCGCGCATGCCGTGGCCGGCATAGATATGCTGCTGCCCGTCCGGAAAGGGCCGGTAGCAGTAGGCGTCGCAGTCGATCCAGATGGCACCCGTCCTGGCGATCATCCTGTAGCGGAAGACATTCGACAGGAACGAAGCCGAGGTTTCCGCCACGATGGCGCGGTCGATGTCCATGATCTCGGACGCCGGGCGCACCTCGACCCCGTCAGGCACGTTGCGGACGGTGTCGGTGCAATACAGCGTGACCGGATGGCCCATCACCAGATGCGACTTCAGGCACAGCTGGTTCACGTAGTGCAGGCTTTCCCCGATCCAGAGCGAGGCGACAGGGCGGCGGTTCAGGTCCATTCGGGTGCCTTTGGTGTGATGTCAGAAGACCGACGCAAAGCGGTCGGGCAGGCGGAAGAGCGACTTGGTGCGGCCGCCGCCGAAGAAGGTGATCTTGCCGTCGTGCAGGTGCTGCTGTTCCTCGACCATGCGCTTGCGGAACTCGGGCAGCTCGGCATCCTCACGCTCGGCGGTGCCTTTCGACAGCGCAAGGAAGGTTTCCAGGTCCTTGCCCCAGGCGCGGCCGACCGCATCGGGGTTGCGGTCCGCGGCCATGATGGCGCGCATGTCCTTGCGGCCGGCCAGACGTTCCGTGACCCTGTCGAAGTCGAAGAAGCGCAGGTGGATCAGGTACAGGTGCGGGTCCAGCACGCGGGGCTGGTGGCTGTTGGCATGACCGCCGATGGTAAAGCCGGTTTCCTTGCGCAACACGCAGGGCTTGGCGTAGTTGGCGTTGGCCCGGAACACCCGCCGCCGCGACAGGATCGGCTGGTCGTCGGCCAGGGGGTCCGGCTCGGCCTCGGGGTTGTGGATCAGTTCGATCCCGAAGGGACACAGCGAGGCCGGCACGCGCTTGCCGGCATAGCGGCCAAGGTAGGTCACCAGGTCGGGCGCGACGGCAGGATCGACGATCACCACCTCGTCGACATCGCTGACGATGAACCAGTTGTAATAGCGCAACATTCCGGCCGAGAACTGCGAGTTGATGCCCCAGCGCCGCCGTTCCATCCGCCACATGGTCGGGTCGCGCGGCAGGTGGATGACGTTGGCGCCTTCGCAGATGCGGTCATGCTCGGGATCGTCGCCATGCGACAGCACGTACAGATGCTCGCGCCCGAACTGGCGACCGTAATAGTCGACCCAGCGCTGCAGGAAGTAATGGTCCTGGTAGACCATCGTCATGGCCCCGGCCGGCTTCTTGGTCGGATCAAGCGTGGCGGGGCTTTCGGACATCTGGGTTCCCTGGGGATGCGCCGGGACGCTACCACGCGGTTCCAAAGGCTTTCAAGCGTGGGTGGGTCGGCG
>PNNE01000044.1 GCA_013824055.1 Rhodobacter sp.
GGGGTCGACGGCCTACAACTATTCGGCGCATGGGCCGATCCTGCCCATCGGGTCGGATGTGCTGGCGCTGACGGCGATGTCGGCGTTCCGGCCGCGGCGCTGGCGGGGGGCGCTTCTGCCGCGGACTGCGGTGGTGCGCATCGACGTGATCGAGGGCGAAAAGCGGCCGGTGATGGCGGATGCGGACAGCCGGTCCTCGGTGCGGGACGTGGCCTGCGTCGAGGTGCGGTCGGACGACAGTGTCAGCCACCGGCTGCTGTTCGATCCGGGGCATGGGCTGGAGGAACGGCTGATCGGCGAGCAGTTCGTCTGACCGGCGGCTCCTCGTTCGACTTCGTCTCCTCGTCGCGGGCGCAGCGACGAGTGACGACGTCATCGAAGAGCGGTCAGCTGGCGCGGGTGTTCCAGGCCTCGATCTTGCGGTAGAGGGTGGAGGGCGAGACGTCCAGCACGCGGGCCGCCTTGGGGATCGAGCCGCCATGCAGCGCCAGGGTGGCTTCGATCAGGCGGCGTTCCGCCTCGGCCAGCGGCAGGCCGACCAGACTGTCGAGCGCCACTGCATCGGGTGCGGCCAGGGCCAGGGGCTGCGGCTCGACCGGGCGGCTTTCGTCGGCAAGGCCGGGGGGCAGCATGTCGGCCGTGACCCAGCCGCCGGGGTTCAGGACGACGACGTTGCGCATGACATTCAACAGCTGGCGGACGTTGCCCGGCCAGGGCAGCGAGAGCAGCAGGTTGCGCACCACGGGGTCGAGGCCGTGGAACTCGCGCCCCTCTTCCTGGGCAAAGCGGGACAGGGCGGCCTCGGAGATTTCCAGGATGTCCAGGCCACGGTCGCGCAGGGGCGGCATATGGATCGGGACGACGTAAAGCCGGTAATACAGATCCTCGCGGAAGTGGCCGCGGCGGACGGCGTCCAGGGGGTCGCGGTTGGTGGCGCAGACGATGCGGACGTTGACCTTGCGCGGCCGGGTGGCGCCGACGGGCTGGACGGTCGAGGTCTGCAGGAAGCGCAGCAGCTTGGTCTGCAGGGCGGGGGCCATCTCGCAGATTTCATCCAGGAACAGCGTCCCGCCATCGGCAGCCGCGGCCGCGCCCTGCTTGTCGGAAATCGCGCCGGTGAAGCTGCCCTTCACATGGCCGAAGACTTCGGATTCCAGCAGGTCCTGCGGAATCGCGCCGCAGTTCAGCGCGATGAAGGGACCGTCGGCCCGGGCCGAATTGGCATGGACCGCCAGCGCGCAAAGCTCTTTTCCGGTGCCGCTTTCGCCGGTGATGAACACGGTGGCCATCGAGCGCGCGACCGAACTGATCGTGGCATGGATGCGTTTCATCGCCTCGGACGAACCGATGAAGCCCGAGCCCTCGGCGATCTGGCTTGCGTCCCGGATGCGGGTGGGCGAGGCGGTCGGGTCGGCGGGTTTCACCGCGTCACGGGGACCGGCCTCGGCCAGCGCGTTCTGCACGGCGGACAAGAGCCGCCCCTCGTCAAAGGGTTTGACCAGGAAGTCGTGCGCCCCGGCCCGCATCGCCTCGACCGCGCGGTTGACCGAGCCGTTGGCGGTGATGGCGATGACGCGCGTCTCGGGCTGGATCGCCTGGATTTCCTGCATCACCTCCAGACCGTCGCGGTCGGGAAGCATCAGGTCCAGCAGCACGACCATCGGGCGGTGGGTGCGGAACTGGTCCAACCCCTCGGCGGCGGTGGCGGCGACGGCGACGCGGTGGCCGGAGGTGGCCAGGATCGACCGGTAGACCATCTGCAGCGACAGCGTGTCCTCGACCAGAAGGACGGCGGGGCGCGAGAGCGGGGTGGAGGACTTCATTCGGCAATCCCGGTCGGGGCGCGGGTGGCGCGGATCAGGCGGATCAGGGCGGAAAGCTCGGCGGCAAGGGGCGGCATCAGGGCGACCAGGGCGTCCCGGTCCTGGGCATGGGCGACGGCGTTCAGGGTTTCCGACATCGCCTGAAGCGACAGGGCGCCCACCGAGCCGGACAGCGAGATCAGCACATGGCTGCCTTCGCGCAGGCGCTTCCAGTCGGCTGACCCGTCGGCTGACCCATCGGCTGACCTGACCCCCTCGGCAAGCGTCTCTTGCGTGGCGGTCAGGTCTTCGGTCAGGCGGGCCAGCAGCTCGGGGCCAAGCGAGGGGCCGGTGATCTGCAGAAGATGGGCCAGCCGGGTCGGGTCGAAATCCGAAATGCCAAGCGTCTCGGTCGCGCGGGGCTGCGCCAGGCGGTTGACGGCTTGTTCGATCAGCAAGGTCGGCCTGGTCGTCAGAGGTGATCAGGTGCGGCTGCACCGCCCGGATTGCGCGGCGCAAGTCGGCAAGAGCCCCGGCACGGGGGTCCGCAGCGGTCGAATCGGGACGGGTCATGCGATGCAGGCCGATGGAAATCTTTGCATATTGCAAAGATTGCCCCAGCGCGCCCCGCCTGTCCAGTGCCGCGTCAGGCCTTGGCGAGACCAAGGCCTTGCAGCGCCGAGGTGATCTCGTCCAGGATGGCGGGATCGTCGATGGTCGCTGGCATCTTCCAGGGCTGGCCGTCCGCGATCTTGACCATCGTGCCGCGCAGGATCTTGCCCGAGCGGGTCTTGGGCAGGCGGTCCACCACGACGGCGCGCTTGAAGTCGGCCACCGGGCCGATCTGGTCGCGGACAAGTTGCACACATTCCTTGACCACTTCGGCATGCGGGCGCATCGACCCCTTGTTCAGGCAGAGAAAGCCCAGCGGCGACTGGCCTTTCAGGTCGTCGGCCACCCCGATCACGGCACATTCGGCAACGTCCTTGTGGGCGGCCAGCACCTCCTCCATCGCGCCGGTGGACAGGCGGTGGCCTGCGACGTTGATCACGTCATCGGTGCGGGCCATGATGTAGAGGTAGCCGTCGGCGTCGACATAGCCTGCGTCCCCGGTCTCGTAATAGCCGGGAAAGTGGCTGAGGTAGCCCTTGATGAAGCGGTCCTCGGCGTTCCACAGCGTCGGCAGGGTGCCGGGGGGCAGCGGCAGCTTGACCGCGATGGCGCCCAAGGTGCCGGGCGAGACCGGGTGGCCGCCTTCGTCCAGCACCTGCACGTCGAAGCCCGGCATCGGCACGGAAGGCGAGCCGATCTTGACGGGCAGGTGTTCGATGCCCAGCGGGTTCGCGGCAATGGCATAGCCGGTTTCGGTCTGCCACCAATGGTCGATCACCGGCACGTTCAGGTGCCGCTGCGCCCAGTGGATCGTGTCGGGGTCGGCGCGTTCGCCGGCCAGGTAAAGCGCCTGCAGGGTGGGGAGTTTGGGCACCAGCTTGCCCTCGGGGTCGTCGCGCTTGATGGCGCGCAGCGCGGTGGGCGCGGTGAAGAAGCTGCGCACCTTGTGTTCGTTGATCACGCGCCAGAAGGCGGCGGCGTCGGGGGTGCCGACGGGCTTGCCCTCGTAGACGACGGTGGTGCAGCCCGCGATAAGGGGGGCATAGCAGATGTAGCTGTGGCCGACGACCCAGCCCACGTCACTGGCGGCCCAGAAGACATCGCCCGCCCCGCAATTGTAGATCGCACGCATCGTCCAGTTCAGCGCCACGAGGTGCCCGGCGGTGGGGCGGACGACGCCCTTTGGCGCGCCGGTGGTGCCAGAGGTATACAGGATATAGGCCGGGTGGTTGCCTTCGACGGGGGTGCAGTCGGCGGGGGTGACGCCATACTGGAATTCGTGCCAGGCGTGGTCGCGGCCGGGGATCAGCCTGGCCACCTCCTGCTCGCGCTGGAAGATCACGCAGAAATCGGGCTTGTGGGTGGCCTGGTCGATCGCGCTGTCGAGCAGCGGCTTGTAGTGGACGACGCGGCTGGGTTCGATGCCGCAGCTGGCGGCGATGATCGCCTTGGGGGTGCAGTCGTCGATGCGGACGGCAAGCTCATGCGCCGCAAAGCCGCCGAAGACGACCGAGTGGATCGCGCCCAGGCGGGCGCAGGCCAGCATCGCCTCCAGCGCCTCGGGGACCATCGGCATGTAGATGATGACGCGGTCGCCCTTGGTGATGCCCTTGGCCTTCAATGCTCCGGCCAGGCGGGAGACGCGGTCCTGAAGCTCGGCATAGGTGATGACGTGGCGGGTCGCCGTGACGGGGCTGTCGTGGATGATGGCGGGCTGCTTGCCGCGCCCGGCGATGACGTGGCGGTCGACGGCGTTCCAGCAGGTGTTGACCTGGGCGTCGGTGAACCATTCGTACAGCGGCGCGCGGCTGTCATCCAGCGCCTTCGAGGGCTTCTTCACCCAGTCGATCCCCCCGGCGGCCGAAAGCCAGAACCCCTCGGGGTCCTGCTGCCACTGGCCGTATACCTGTGCATAGCTCATCGCGATCTCCCCCCGCTGATGCCATCCTCGCGCCCGTGTTACGGCAAGATGACACCGCCGCGCAACGCTGTTACCGGGAACAGGGCGGGGGTTATTTGCAGTATTTGCGGTGCGCGCGGGGCAAATTTTGCAAAGTCACAAAAGCTGGCAGACTCCCGCCCTTGTCGTGGCGGGATTTGCAAAGCCGGCTTGCCCGGTCAGCCGTAATGCGCGACGGGCGTCCCCGCGATGGCGGACATGTTCAGTAGGCCCCGCGCCGTGATGGCGGGGGTGACGACGTGGACCTTGTTGCCCATGCCCATCAGGATCGGCCCGACCTCAAGCCCCCCGGCCTTGACCTTCAGGATGTTGCGCACCCCCGAAGCGACCTCGGAGGAGGCAAAGACCAGCACGTTCGCCGCCCCGTCGTAGCGGGACCCCGGCAACAGGCGGTCGCGGATCGTCTGGTCCAGGGCGGCGTCGATGTTCATCTCGCCTTCATAGGCGAAGTCGGGTTCACGCAGGTCCAGCATCTCGAGCGCGTCGCGCATCCGGCGGGCGCTGGCGGTGTCCATGTTGCCGAACTGCGACTGGGTGCAAAGCGCGATCTTGGGTGCCAGGCCGAAACGGCGGACATGGCGGGCGGCGCCGATCACCGTCTCCATGATCTGCTGCGGCGTCGGCTCGGGGTGGACATGGGTGTCGGCGATGAAAAGCGGTCCGTCCTCGAGGATCATCAGCGACAGGGCGGCGACCGGGTGCAACCCGCCCCGGGCCAGGATCTGGCGGACATAGCCCAGGTGCCAGTTGAACTGGCCGAAGGTGCCGCAGATCATGCTGTCGGCTTCGTCCCGATGGACCATGATCGCGGCGATGGCGGTGGTGTTCGTGCGCATCACGGCGCGGGCGGTGTCGGGGGTCACACCCTGCCGCGCCATCAGATCGTGGTAGGTGCCCCAGTAGTCGCGGTAGCGATGGTCGTTTTCGGGGTTCACCAGGTGAAAGTCGCGGCCCGGCCGGATCGGCAGGCCAAAGCGTTCGCACCGCGCCTCGACGACCTCGGGGCGGCCGATCAGGATCGGCTGGTCGTTGGTCTCCTCCAGCATTGCGTTGGCGGCGCGAAGGACACGTTCATCCTCGCCTTCGGCAAAGACGATGCGGCGGGCAGCCATCTTCGAGGCCTCGAACACCGGGCGCATCAGCAGGGCAGACTTGAAGACCGAGCCGTCCAGCCCGCGCTTGTAGGCGTCAAGGTCCTCCAGCGGCCTGGTGGCGACGCCGGTCTCCATCGCGGCGCGGGCGACGGCGCTGGCGACGACGCCGATCAGCCGCGGGTCGAAGGGCTTGGGGATCAGGTAGTCGGGACCGAAGGACAGCGTCTCGCCCCGGTAGGCGGCGGCGGCTTCCGCGCTGGTGGTGGCGCGGGCCAGCGCGGCGATGCCTTCGATGCAGGCGATCTTCATCTCGTCGTTGATCGTGGTCGCACCGACGTCGAGCGCCCCCCGGAAGATGAAGGGGAAGCACAGGACGTTGTTGACCTGGTTCGGGAAATCCGACCGCCCGGTGGCGATGATCGCGCCGGGGGCGACCTTGCGGGCAGCGTCGGGCAGGATTTCCGGCGTCGGGTTGGCCAGAGCGAAGATGATCGGGTTCGGCGCCATCGTCTGCACCATCGCAGGCGTCAGGACGCCGGGGCCGGAGAGGCCGAGGAACAGGTCGGCGCCCAGGATCACCTCGGCCAGAGTCGCAGGGGTGTCGCCCTGCGCGAAGGCCGCCTTCTGCTGCGTCATCTGCTCGGTCCGGCCGTGGTAGACCAGGCCTTCAAGGTCGCAAAGCCAGATGTTCTCGCGCCGGACGCCCAGCTTGACCAGCATTTCCAGGCAGGCGATCCCCGCCGCCCCGCCGCCGGTGGAGACGACCTTGATGTCGCCGAAGGTCTTGCCGGTCACGATCATCGCGTTGGTCGCCGCCGCGCCGACGACGATGGCGGTCCCGTGCTGGTCGTCGTGGAAGACGGGGATGTTCATCCGCTCGCGGCACAGTTTCTCGACGATGAAGCAATCGGGGGACTTGATGTCCTCGAGGTTGACCGCGCCGAAGGTCGGCTCCAGCGCGCAGACGATTTCGGCAAGGCGGAGGGGGTCGGGTTCGTTCACCTCGATGTCGAAGCAGTCGATGTTGGCGAACTTCTTGAAGAGGACGGCCTTGCCCTCCATCACGGGCTTGGAAGCAAGCGCCCCGATGTTGCCCAGGCCCAGAACCGCGGTGCCGTTCGAGATGACGGCGACGAGGTTGCCCTTCGCCGTGTAGCGGGAGGCGGTCGCGGGATCGGCCTTGATCTCAAGGCAGGCCTCGGCCACGCCGGGAGAGTAGGCGCGGGCCAGGTCGCGGCCGTTGGCCAGGGGCTTCGTGGCGCGGATTTCCAGCTTTCCGGGCTTCGGGAACTCGTGATAGTCCAGCGCCGCCTGCCGTGCCGCCTGTTTCGCCTCGTCCTGCCGGTCGTCCATCTGTCCCCTCCTGCAAGATGGTTTAGCGTTGAACCATCTATTCTGAAGCCGGTTGTGTTGCTGTTGGCCCGGCCTTCCGGTGCCACAATGCCTGCATTTGCGGGTTATGGAAATCAACGAAATCCCGCAAGCGCTTTTCGGCTTCGCAAGCAAGTGGCGGCTCTGCTTCGACAAGAAGTATACTGAAGGTGCCCTATCCAGGCGATTGGCGCGGGTTTTATCTGGACTTGCGCCGCCAGCGGTATACTTTTCATCTTGATGTCCCGCACCAGTCACCGCTCCCGTATCCACGAGGCCCTGCGCCTGCGCCTGCTGCGCGGCGAGGTCGGGCCGGATGCGCGGCTGGTGGACCATGCCATTGCCGCCGAGATGGGCGTCAGCCGGATGCCGGTGCGCGAGGCGCTGATGCAGCTGGTCAGCGAAGGCTATCTGGAAGGCACCAGCCGGGGGTTTGCCCTGCCGAACCTGTCAGCCGAGCGGATCGCCGATGTCTTCACCCTGCGGCGTCTGCTGGAGCCATATGCGGTGGCCTGCGTCGCGCGGGATCGGTCCGAGGGGGACCTGGCCGCGATGCGGGCAGGGCTGGCAGTGGCCCAGTCTGCGGGCGAGGACGTGGCGGCCTTCCATCGCGGCGCGGAAGCGTTCCGCAATGCTTGGGTGGGGGCCGTGAGCAACCCGGAACTGCGCCACGCGATCCAGCGCTGTTCGGGCCAGGTCCAGTCGGTCCGCCTCGACCCTGCCCGATCCCGAGGCGCGCCGCACGATCATCGCGGGGCTTCAGGCCCTGCTGCACGCCTTTCAGGCGATGGACGGCCCCCGCGCCGCCGACCTGATGCTGCGCTTCGTCTACGATGCCGAATCCGCCTACAGCCGGATTGCCTGCCCGAACCGACCGAAGGAGAGACCATGACCCAGGAGATCCGCGCCGAAATCCGGCTTCCGACGCAAGAGCTGCGGGATGACCTGCCGTTCTACACCAGAACGCTGGGCTTTCGGCTGGACATGATCTTTCCCGCCGACAACCCCTCGGTCGCGGTGCTGTCCGGGCATGGCGTGCGGCTGCGGATCGAGAAAGGGGCAAGCGAGGCCCCCGGCACGCTGCGCATCCTGACGGATGATCCGGGCTTTGCCGGTGGGGCGAAAGCCCTGACTGCCCCCAACGGGACCAGGGTGGAAGTGGACGAGCTGAACCCTCCCGTCGTCACCCCGGCCACGCAACATGCCTTCGTCGTGCGGCGCCTGGCGGATCAGGCGCCCTGGGTGATCGGGCGGGCAGGGATGGAGTATCGCGACCTGATCCCGACGCGGCTGGGCGGCGCGATGATCGCAAGCCACATCCGGGTGCCGGACGGGCCGGTGCCGGACATGGTGCATTACCACAAGGTCGGCTTCCAGGCGATCTTCTGCGTCGCAGGCTGGGTGGATGTGCTTTATGAAGACCAGGGCGGCATCCGTCGCATCCATGCCGGAGACTGCTTCATCCAGCCGCCCGGTATCCGCCACAAGGTGCTGCAGTCCGAAGGCGTGCAGGTGGTGGAAATCGGCGTCCCGGCCGAGCATGTGACCGAGATCGACCACGAGATGACCCTGCCCACCGCGCAGTACCGCCCCGAGCGGGAGTGGGAGGGGCAGAAGTTCGTCCACGACATCGGGAGCGACGGCGTGTTCAAGCCGTTCCGCATCCCGGGGTTCGAGGCGCGCGACACCGGAATCCTGGCGGCGACGAAGGGCGTGGCCTCGGTCATGGTCGCGCGGCCGGTGGGCGAGGCGCCCTGGACGGTCCATGACGGCGACATCCTTTTCACCTTCGTGATGCAGGGCGGGATGACGCTGCAGGGTGAGGGGAAGGACCCGTTCCGGCTGTCCCCCGGCGATGCCTTCGTGATCCCGCCAGGCATGGCGACGCGGTATTCGGACGCCACACCGGACCTGGAGCTCCTGGAGGTGACGCTGCCCGGCAATCCGGCGACGCGGGTGCTGTAACGCCTCCTCAACGCCTCCTCGTGCGCCTTCGGCTTCTCGGCGGCTTCTCGTCGGGGGCGAGGAGAAGCGAATGCGCACGACGAGCACACCCGGCTTGCGGAAATCCTCCTGCGGCTTCACACTCTGACCAAATGGTCAAGGAGAGAGCGATGACGCTTCTGGAGGCGGCGACGGCGGTCAGAGAGCGGGCCTATGCGCCCTATTCGCGGTTCAAGGTGGGGGCGGCGTTGCGGTCCACGACCGGCGCGGTGCATGTCGGCTGCAACGTCGAGAACGTGGCCTACCCGGAAGGCACCTGCGCCGAAGCCGGGGCCATCGCGGCGATGATCGCGGCGGGGGATACCCGGATCGCCGAAGTCTGCGTGATCGCCGACAGCCCCGACCCGGTGCCGCCCTGCGGT
>PNNE01000077.1 GCA_013824055.1 Rhodobacter sp.
CGAGGCCCTGCTGGCCGTCTTGCGACAGCATCGCCTCGTAATGGTCATAGGCGCGGTTGGCGTCGGATTTCAGCAATTCGAGGACGCGGGCGGCTTCCTCGCCGGTCAGCACCTCGCCCCGGCCCTGGTTGTTCACCGTGCTTTGCGCGGCAAGCTGTTCGGGGGCGGGGATGTAGAACTCACGGTCAAGGATCGAGTAGCGGGCGGAGTATTCGTTGACGTTGGCGGTGCGGTGGCGGATCCACTGGCGGGCGACGAAGACCGGCAGTTTGACGTGCAGCTTGATCTCGCACATCTCGAACGGGGTGGAGTGCCAGTGGCGCATCAGGTAGCGGATCAGGCCCTCGTCGTTCTGGACGTGCTTGGTGCCGGCGCCGTAGGAGACACGGGCGGCCTGGACGATGGCGGCGTCGTCGCCCATGTAGTCGATGACGCGGATGAAGCCGTGGTCAAGCACGGGGTGAGCGCGGTAAAGGTGAGCCTCCATCCCTTCGCTGACGGCGCGAAGGGTGGGGCGGGGGGTGGCCCGTGCGGCCTCGATCTCGGACTGCTGTTCGGGGGTGAGGGGCATGGCGGGCCTCATAAGGGTTTCGAGTCGGGGCCGACTATAGCTTGCGGTTGCGCGGCGTGATACCGCTAGATGAATGAATGGAGGACGGAATGGCGATCAGGTATCTGCACACGATGGTCCGCGTGAAGGATCTGGAGAAGTCGATGGCGTTTTACAAGCTGCTGGGGCTGAAGGAGACCCGGCGGCATGAAAGCGAGCAGGGGCGGTTCACGCTGGTGTTCATGGCGCCTCCGGGGCAGGAGGATTGCCCGATCGAGCTGACCTACAACTGGGATGGCGACAACGGGCTGCCGTCGGACAGCCGCCACTTCGGGCATCTGGCCTATGAGGTGGACGACATCTATGCGACCTGCGCCCACCTGCAGAAGAACGGGGTGCTGATCAACCGGCCGCCGCGCGACGGGCGGATGGCCTTTGTCCGCAGCCCGGACAATGTGTCGATCGAGCTGTTGCAGCGCGGGGCGGCAAAGGCTCCGGCAGAGCCCTGGGCCAGCATGGCCTCGTCCGGGAACTGGTGAGGACCTCGCCCGCCGCCCCGTGACAGGGCGGCGGGCCGGTGGCTTATTCGGAGGCCGGGGCGGCTTCGCCTTCGGCAGGGGCCGCGGCGGCGTCGGCGGCGGCCGGAGCGGGCGAGAGCGAGGCGATGAAGGCGTAGACGTTGCGGGCTTCGTCTTCCTTCGCCAGCCTGAAGCTCATCAGCGAGCGGGCGGCCTTGTCGCCGGTCTTTTCCTTCAGGAACTTGCCGGGGTCCGCAAGATAGGCGACGAAGTCGGCTTCGTTCCAGGTGAAGCCCGATGCGCCAAGGGCAAGGATGCCGTCGCCATACCTGAACTCGGGGTAGGAACCGGCAACACGGCCGTGCAGGCCATAGAGGTTCGGGCCGGTCTTGCCTGCCCTGCCGGCCAGAGTCTCGCCAGCCTCGTTGGCGATGACGTGGCAGGTCTGGCACTTGTTGAAGACCTTTTCGCCAGCGACGGCATCGCCCGTGGGGGCATCCTGCGCGAAGGCAGGGGCGGCGAGCAGGGCAAGTGCAGCGGCAGTCAGTTTCAGCTTCATGGGTGTTCTCCCGGATGTGGCGGCTACACGAGATGATCCGCACTGATGAAAAGGCAAGGGGCGCGCGCGCAGTTCGGCGCGATATGGCCTAGGCGACGGCGTGGGCGATGGCGCAACGGCTCCACAGCGCGGAGAGCGCGGTGATGAGGTGGCTGATGTCCTCGGCCGAGTGCAGCGGACCGGGTGTGATCCGCAGCCGTTCGGTGCCCTTGGGCACGGTCGGGTAGTTGATCGGCTGGACGTAGATGCCCCAGTCGGCCATCAGCATGTCCGAGATCATCCGGCATTTGACCGGGTCGCCGATCATCACCGGGATGATGTGGCTGTCGTTGGCCATGTGGGGGATGCCCTTGGCGTCCAGCCGGGCGCGGACGAGGGCGACGTTGGCCTTCTGGCGGGCACGTTCCCGAGACGAGGCCTTCAGGTGGCGGATCGAGGTTGCAGCCGCGGCGGCGCAGGCCGGGGGCAGGGCCGTGGTGAAGATGAAGCCCGAGGCGAAGCTGCGGACGAAGTCGATCAGCTCCTCCCTGGCGGCGATGTAGCCGCCGACGACGCCGAAGGCCTTGCCAAGCGTGCCCTCGATGATGTCGATGCGGTGGGCCAGCCTGAGTTCTTCCGAGACGCCGCCGCCGCGCGGGCCGTACATGCCGACGGCGTGGACCTCGTCGATGTAGGACAGCGCGCCGTGGGCCTCGCAGACCTCGACGATCTCGCGGATGGGCGCGATGTCGCCGTCCATCGAGTAGACGGATTCGAAGGCCACGATCTTTGGGCGGGGGCCCACGGCGTGAAGTTTGCGGTCAAGGTCGCGCCAGTCGTTGTGCTTCCACAGCACCTTGTCGGCGCGGGAGTGGCGGATGCCCTCGATCATCGAGGCGTGGTTCTTTTCGTCCGACAGGATGACCGCGTTGGGGATCTGGCTGCCAAGGGTGGACAGCGCCGCCCAGTTCGAGACGTAGCCGCTGGTGAACAGCAAGGCGCCATCCTTGCCGTGCAGGTCGGCAAGTTCGCGTTCCAGCAGGACGTGGTGGTGGTTGGTGCCCGAGATGTTGCGGGTGCCCCCTGCGCCGGTGCCGCAGCTTTGGACCGCGTCAACCATCGCCGCCACCACGTCCGGGTGCTGGCCCATGCCGAGGTAGTCGTTCGAACACCAGATCGTCACTTCTTCCTTCGTCCCGTCCGGGCGGTGCCGTTCGGCCTTGGGGAAGCTGCCGCAGCGTTTCTCCAGATCGGCGAAGACGCGGTAGTTGCCTTCGGTCTTCAGGGCCTCGATGCGGCTCTGGAAATAGGTGGCGAAGTCCATGGAACTGCTTCCTGTCAGGTGTCGTGTTTCGTTGCCTGGACGCTGGGGGCTTCGGGAAGCATCCAGCGCCAGAGTTTCTGGTCGGGGATCGGCAGCACCATGAAAAGGTGTTCGATCAGGGCAAGGGCGGTGAGGACCGCCAGCAGAAGGTAGCCGATGAAGAGCGCGTCTTCGGTCGCGTGCGCGGCCTGGGCTGCCCACCAGCCGGTCGCCAGCGCCAGGGCGGCTACGGAAAGCGGCAGAAGCGCGGTCATCGGCGCCTTGCGGAAATGGCTGGCCAGGTGGGCCAGCGGGCGCGGCAGGAACTCGATGTTGATGCGGGGCGCGCCGAGGAAGAGGTTCAGCTTGGCCGAGACGCGGGCAAAGAACAGCGTGGCGAAGGTCAGCGCGGCGAAGGGGTTCGGGGCGTTGAGGGTCAGGTGGGTCAGCGCCAGCAGCCCCGCGATGAGGGCGAATTCGTGCCAGAGGATCGCGCCCACCGCGCGCCAGAGCCGTTCGGGCATCCGCGCGCCGGGCGGGCAGGGCTTGCGCTGCGGGCCGGTGACGATGCCGGACAGGAACGCAAGTTCGATCCAGCCCCAGAAGGCCAGCGCCGAGAGAAAGCCGCCGTAGACGCCACCGACGGTCAGCTGGCTGACCGAGGCATGGGCACCGATGGCCCCGCCGACCAGCAGCGGCAGGCCAAGAAGCACGGACCAGAGGTGTGCATCCGGTCCGCCCAGATCGGCCTTGCGCACGCGCCAGAGGATCAGCCCGGTCGAGGCCCACCAGAGGAAGATGGCGGAAAGGGCGATGATCCAGGGATTTGTCATGTGCGGCACCCCCGAAGGGATGCCGCACAGGGTGCCGGGACGCGCCCATCCCGCACCCTACCCTCCGCCGAAGCGGTGGTATGATGGCCTGCGGTCAATACGTCGGCTCCAGCCGCACATTGGCGGGCGGAGTGCTGCGGATGACCGGGATCAGATAGAGCCGCGCGAAGGCAAGCATCGCGCGGGCCGAAGCGGTGGCATGGGCAACGCGGCCCGAAAGGCCACCCTTGCGCTTGCCCTTTTCCATGTCGATCATCGCGGCGTTCATCCGGTTCAGGTTCGGAATCCAGGCCTTGTGGTCGATGTCGATCTCCATCGGGAAAACCTGTTTCGCGATGGCCGAGGTCTTGCGGTAGACCTCCTGGTCATACCAGTCGATGTCGACGCCAAGCGCGGCGTGAAAGTCCTTGCGGGCGTGGTCGCGCACCCACATCGTCGAGTAGACCGCGACGAGGAAGAACTTGATCCAGAGCCTGTTGGTGAAGCTGGTCGTCAGCTTCGGGTCGGTCCGCATCAGAAGCGCGAAGGCTTCGCCGTGGCTGAACTCGTCGTTGCACCATTCGCGGAACCACTTGAAGATCGGGTGGAAACGCTGTTCGGGGTGTGCCTCGAGGTGCCGGTAGATGGTGATGTAGCGGGCGTAGCCGATCTTTTCCGACAGGTAGGTGGCGTAGTAGATGAACTTCGGCCGGAAGTAGGTGTATTTCTTGGCCTTGGTCAGGAAGCCGAGGTTCACCGCAACACCAGCCTCGCGCAGGGCGTCGTTGATGAAGCCGGCGTGGCGGGCCTCGTCGCGGGCCATGTAGTTGAACAGCTCGCAGATGTCGGCGTTGGTGCCGCGGCGCTTCATCTCCTTGTAAAGCACACAGCCGGAGAATTCGGCGGTGCAGCTGCTGACCAGGAAGTCGATGAATTCGGTCCGCAGGGCGGGGTCCATGCCGTCCCAGTCGACCTTGTCCCAGGCTTCGGTCTTCTTGAAGTGGCCCTTGTTCGGGTCGGACTTCATCTGGGCCAAGAGCGCGTCCCATTCGGCCCGGACCGGGGTCACGTCGATGCGGTCCATCTCGTCGAAGTCGGTGGTGTAGAAGCGCGGGTTCAGCAGCGTGGTCTCGGTGGCCATCGCGGTGGTGTCGAAGGTCCCGGCCAACTCGGAGTGCAGTTCCCCGTGGGTGGTGTCCTGGGTGGTGTCGCGGGTGGTGTCCTGGGTCAGGTCTTTCATGCCAGCAACTCCTCTGAAAACGAGAATTCGCACAGTTCCATGAAGCCGAGATCGCCCGTGGCACGGGTCCACCAGCGCTCGAGGGGGGTGGCGCGGGTGATGGTGGCGGTGCGGCGTTCGACGATGACCTCGCCATAGCCCGCCAGGATCGGCGCGCCGTGGACCAGGACTTCGTCGCCCGGATGGACCACGGCACCGTTGTCGAAACGGACGTGGGCGTGCAGGCTTTCGAACCGGTGACTGACTTCGACCGTGCAGGGCACGATCTCTTTCGCTTTGCTGAAGATACCCATGATTTCGTTCCCTTATTGTTGATCGAGAAGCCGCTCTGCGGCAGCTTTGTTGTCACCACCGAAGGCGTAGAGTTCGATCGACGCCCCCGAGGCAGGGTCTTTGGCCACGAGGCGGCCGTTGTCGTAGCGGACGATGCGATCGGCGGGTTGCCCTCCACCCGCGCGACGGTGCGCGCGCGCTGGATCGCGTTCTGGATCACGGTGATGAAGCCGCCGTGGTCCATGTCGGCAAGAAGCGTGCCGTCGACCGCATAGACGGTGACGGCCTGGGCCGAGCGACCCTTTAGGATCACTTCGCGTTCGGCCACGACCTTGCCCGGGGCGGGCTGGCCTTCGGTGGGGCGGTCGGTGAGGACGGCGAAGCTGGTGATGGCCAGCGCCGAGACGGCCAGCGCCAGCATGCCCCAGAGCAGCCCGCGCGGGATCATCTCGCGTTCGGTGCTTGGACGGTCGGCGAGGGTTTTCAGATAGGACACGGCACCCTCCTATTCCGCTGCCAGCGCGCTTTGCGGCGCGAAGGAGACGACGGGCTCGTTCACGCGGGTCTGGGCCGCATCCGACAGGATCCGTGCCACCCGCGCGGCATCGGGGATGCAGCGAAAGGCCGGCTGGACCTTCTTCGCGAAGCCGGGGCGCAGGTGCGGCCAGAGCGCGAGCCAGGAGATGTGCTGTCCGTCCACCAGTTCCAGCGCGACGGTGCCGGTCCCGGTCGGCCTGCGTGGCCAGCGAGGCGGCGGCGACCTTGGTGAAGGGCACGGTCCAGGTCACTTGCAGGGCCGCGCCGATGCGCAGGATCACCCGGTGGGTGGTGATCGAGTAGATCGCGGCCTTCGCCGAAGCGCGGGCCAGAAGGCGGACAATGCCGTAGCCCGCACCCGCCAGGACGAGGTAGGGCAGGAAGACCGCGACGGACAGGGCAAACCCGCCGTCGGCAAAGGCGACACTCGCGCGCCAGACGGCGATGACAAGGAGGTAGCCCAGGACCCAGTTCGCCTTGAAGGCTTCGCGGGCAAGGGCGGCGCTGTCGGGGCTGCCCTGCCACAGCAGGGTCTCACCCTCGGGGAGCGGTTTGGGCAAGCCGGGCTGGCTTTCGAAGTCGAAGTCATGGTCTGACATGGCAGACCCTTTCGTCACCTGGGTAAGACGAAGCGGCGCGGGCGCGCGCCGCTTCCCTTGGGTTCAGAAGCCGCGCTTGCGGCCCGTGGCATACATCCAGCCCGAGGCGACATAGGCCGAGATCTTCTCTTCCTCGAGCTTGGTCACGCTGGTCTGGCTTTTCGTCGCGGGGATCGCGTCGAAGAGGTCGGAGGTGATGGCATTGATCCGCACCCGGTCGGCCCAGATCTTGCACATCGTCATCGGCACCAGGCGGGTGGCACCAGAGTTCAGGTCCAGTTCCAGATAGCGGACCAACTGTTCCGGGACGTCGACCCAAAGGTCCCTGACCCGGCCGACGACCTCAAGGTCGCCCGCCTGCACCGGCAGCCCGCGCGGATCGCGCCCGGCGCTGACCACCATGCCGTCGACCTGGGACAGCGGTTGCAGCTTGGCGTGGCCGTGGGCGTCAACCTCGGGCTCGTCGCGGCGCGGGACCCAGGAGGCCGGGCCGACACCGTCGAGCATCGGGTTGCCGGTCGGCGCGTGGGGAAAGCCTTCCGACACGGCGGTCCGGGCCAGGGCCAGGTCGCCGCGCCGGTGGGCGGCCTCGTTCTCGGCCGACGGCACCGTGACCGACCCCTTGCCCAGCGGCAGGATGAAGGTCTTGGGCTTCGGCACCGGGAAGAGGCCCTGGTTTGCGGCCTTGGTCCCGTCCTCGTTTTCAAGCGGGTAGCCTTCGCGCATGTTCTCGGTCTGCAGGTAGTAGATCAGGACTGCGAAGAAGCCCCAGAAGAGCCAGATCGACAGGCTGGCCAGATCGAAGTTTCCGAAGAAAGTGACACCAACCATTCAGGGGTCCTCCGTTGTCAGGTTGGGAATTCGGTCAGTCGCAGGCGCGACTGGCCTTGGTCCGGTGTGGATGGGATCGAGCCGAGGCGGACAAGCGGGCCCAGAACGGCGAGAGTGAGGAAAAGCAGGGCGATCTCGACGTGGTAGACCACGGTGTAGCCAAGGCTGACATCGTGGGTCGGGCCGAGAAGGCCGGAGTCGACAAGCCTGTTGACGGCGTCGCGCAGGATGCCGCCGGTCAGGATGGCAAGGCCCGCCGCCGTGGCCTGGGCCGAACCCCAGGCGCCAAGGATGAGGCCCGCGCCAAGCCCGCCCTTGGTGCGGGCCATTGCCGCGTTCAGGGTGGACAGGCCGAAGATGCCGTTGCCAAGGCCGATGGCGAAGGCCCCGGCGTAGAAGACGGCCCAGCTGTCCAGCGGGTTGGCGAAGATCACCGCCGAGAAGGCGGCGATGCCGATCAGCAGGCCGGTGGCGGCCTGGCGGTAGGGGTCGGCCCCGCGCGACAGCCGGCGGGTGGCCCAGAGAAAGCCGGTCAGCGCCCCAAGCGCCCAGAGCGCGGTCAGGACCGTGGTGGCCGAGACGGACAGGCCAAGGACCTGGCCGCCGTAGGGCTCCAGCAGCACGTCCTGCATGTTGAAGGCAAGGGTGCCGAGGAAGACGACACCCAGCAGGCGGCGGGCGCCGTCCTGTTGCATCAGGTCCTTCCAGGCAGCGGCAAAGCTGGGACGGGGGGCGCTACGTTCGGCCCTGGACATCGGGCGGACGCGCTCCTGCTTCCAGAAGGCGATGATGTTCAGGATCAGGGTCGCCGCAGCGCAGCCCTGGACGATCTGCACGAGCCAGATCGGGTCGTAGTCCCTGAGCAGGAAGCCCACGATCAGGGCCGATATGCCCATGCCGACCAGGTAGAGGATGTAGAGCATGGCAACGACGCGGGGGCGGGTGTCCTCGGTCGCGCGGTCGGCGGCAAGGGCCAGGCCCGCGGTCTGGACCATGTGCATGCCAAGGCCGGCCATCAGGAAGGCGAGGGCCGCAAGGACTTCGCCCGCCCAGCCGGGACCCTTGAACTGGTCGCCGGACAGGACGATCAGCGCGAAGGGCATGACGGCCAGGCCGCCCATCTGCCAGAGCGAGCCGAACCACAGGTAGGGGATGCGCTTCCAGCCCAGGGCAGAGCGGTAGGTGTCGGAGCGGTGACCGAGAAGCGCGCGGAAGGGTGCCACAAGGACCGGGATCGCGATCATCGTCGCGACGACCATCGCCGGGACCGACAGTTCCACGATCATCACGCGGTTCAGCGTGCCAAGCAGCAGAACCTGCACCATGCCGACAGAGACCTGGAACAGCGCAAGGCGCCAGAGCTGGCCGATCGGCAGATCCTCGGACGCCGCGTCGGCGAAGGGCATCCAGCGGGGCCCCAGTCTGGCAATATCCTTGCGGCGGAGGATCATGTGCGATGCTCCAGACATTCGGAAATGTAGAAGCCCGAGGTGATGCGGCCGATCCGGGTGACGGTGCCGGGGCAGTGCCTGGCCAGCCGCGCGGCATCGTGCGGGATCATGCTGGGCGAGCGGTCGGAGCGGGGGAAGAGCTTGCCCAGGGTGAAGAAGGCCATCAGGAACGGCGTGCGGGGGGCGACGGTGAAGACGACGGCCTGGGCAGTGCGGTTCGCGAAGGTGTCGATGACCCGGCCGATGTCGGCGTCGCGGTAGTAGATCAGGCTGTCCATCGCTAGGGCGAAGTCGAAGCGGCCGAGCGTCGGGTCGGACATGTCTCCGGCCAGGAAGTCCACCTGGGGCGCGAGGGCCGGGTGCAGGCGGCGCTTGGCG
>PNNE01000036.1 GCA_013824055.1 Rhodobacter sp.
GGGCGTCTTCCTTGCTGTCGTTCACGCCGTCCAGCATCACGTATTCGAAGGTGATCCGCTCGCTGTTCGACAGGCCGGGATAGGCCTTCAGCGCCTCAAGCAGGGTGGCGATGTTCCAGCGCTTGTTGATCGGAACCAGCTGGTCGCGCACCTCGTCCGTGGTGGCGTGGAAGCTGACGGCCAGCAGGCAGCCGATCTCGGTCGCCGTGCGGGCGATTTCCGGCACGACGCCGCTGGTCGACAGCGTGATCCGGCGGCGGCCCAGGGCGATGCCTTCGCCGTCCATCACGATCTGCATCGCATCCCGGACGTTCTCGAAGTTGTACAAGGGCTCGCCCATCCCCATCAGGACGATGTTCGAGATCAGCCGCACCTCTTCCTTCGGCGCACCGGGGACCGGCCATTCGTCCAGGTCGTCGCGGGCCAGCATGACCTGGCCGACGATCTCTGCCGCCGTCAGGTTGCGCACCAGCTTCTGCGTGCCGGTGTGGCAGAAGGAACAGGTCAGCGTGCAGCCGACCTGGCTGGAGATGCACAGGGTGCCGCGGTCCGTCTCGGGGATGTAGACCACCTCGACCTCATGCCCGCCGGCGATGCGGACCAGGTACTTGCGGGTGCCGTCCGCGCTGATCTGGC
This sequence comes from Rhodobacter sp., assembly GCA_013824055.1. GTDB lineage: Bacteria > Pseudomonadota > Alphaproteobacteria > Rhodobacterales > Rhodobacteraceae > Tabrizicola. The sequence continues at coordinate 637 of PNNE01000036.1, forward strand.
GGGTGACCACCTCGGGGATCTCGATGGTGAAGTTGTCGGCCAGCAGCGCGCGATAGTCCTTGGCAAGGTTGGTCATCAGCGCAAAGTCGCGGACGCCCCAGTGGTAGACCCATTGCCAGACCTGTCCCACGCGCATCCGGGCCTGCTTTTCCGGTGTGCCCGCGGCGATCAGCGCCTCACGCAGGGCCGGGCGGGTCAGGCCGACGATGTTGGTCTTGTCCGACACCGGCAGCTTGCGCGGCAGGGTCAGCACGTCTTGCGTGATCGGGGCAGTCATTCGGGCAGATCCTTTCACGGGGCCTTGTCACAGGCGATCTGAAGCTGGGCCGGATATAGGTCAGGCGGCGCCAAAAGAAAAGCGCCCCGCGAACGGGGGCGCTTTCGGGGTCCGGCGGGCCGCCTTACTGGCAGCGCGCCTCGGCGTCGGTCATCGCGGCGGTAAAGCCCCGCAGGCTGAAGGTGTCCACCGTCTGCGTGCCCCTGCCGGACCGGGCGGTCAGCGTGGCCGAGGCCCCGGCCTTCATCGCCGCCAGCAGCCTTGCGTCATCCTCGGGGCTTCCCGGCCAGGCCCATTCGCCGTCGGTGAACAGCTGGTAGGGCTGGCCGTCGATCACGACCTCGACCGTCGAGCCGCCCGCGAAGGCGTATCCGCCGGTAAAGCTGATCTCGCCCGGCCGGCCGGGGCGGAAGGTGACGAACAGCAGGATGTCGCCGCGCCGCACGCTGACCGGCTGGCCGTCGCGGGTGTTGACGGTTTCCTTCGGCTTCGAGACGCCCCAGCATTCCTTGGGGCTTTCCTCGGTAAAGACGTTCCAGTCCGTCATGGTGGCGACGCGATTGGTCGATTCCTGTGCCATTGCAGGGGCCTGAGCCGCTGCAATGGCGAGACTGAGCGCGGCAACCGCAAGCGTGCGACCGAAAAGGGATATCATGTCTGACGCAGCCTCCAAGCTGTCTTCGTTTCCTGCCACGCGCGGGGCCGTTGCGGCCCTTTTGACTGGCGCGGTGCCGTTCTACCCGATACTTCAGCCATAATCAAAAGCGCCCAACCGCGAAAGCCCCGTGGGCGACAATTCGCGCACATGTGACGGAGATCGGGAATGGCAAGGGTGAACGACGGTGCGGTGCCGGTGCTGGAAGTCTGGCGCGGCGGCCTGCTGGAAAGCACGCATCTGGGCCATGCGGTGATCTGCGACGCCAAGGGCGTTGTCGCCGCCTGGGGCAACCCCGAGGCGGTGATCTTCCCGCGCTCATCGGCCAAGATGCTGCAGGCGCTGCCGCTGATCGAGACGGGGGCCGCCGACGCGCGCGGGCTTTCCCAGGCCCACCTGGCGCTGGCCTGCGCCAGCCACCGGGGCGCGCATGTCCACGTCGAGCTTGCCGGGCGCTGGATCGCCGACCTGGGCCTGTCGGAAGCGGACCTGCGCTGCGGCGCGCATGAACCCGGCGACCTGACCGAGCGTGACCGCCTGATCCGGGCGGGCGAGAAGCCGTGCCAGCTGCACAACAACTGCTCGGGCAAGCATTCGGGTTTCCTGACCGTGACGCAGCACCTGAAGGCCGGGCCGGACTACATCGCGATCGACCACCCCCTGCAGAAGGCCATCCGCGCCGCGACCGAGGAAGTGACCGGGGAGACAGCCGCAGGCTGGGGCATCGACGGCTGCTCGGCGCCGAACTTCGCGATGTCGGTGGGCGCGCTGGCCCGCGGCATGGCGAAATTCGCCACGGCCCGCGAAGGTCACGGCGCGCGCGAGGATGCGATGCACCGGCTGACCCGGGCGATGGCGGCGCATCCGCACCTGGTCTCGGGCGAGGGGCAGGCCTGCACCGACCTGATGCGGGCGATGGACGGTCGCGTCGCGATCAAGGGCGGGGCCGAGGCGGTCTATGTCGCGATCGTGCCGGAAAAGGGCCTTGGCATCGCGCTGAAAGTGCTGGACGGCGGCCATCGCGCCTCGGAGGCGGCGGTGGCGGCGCTGCTGGCGAAGATCGGCGTTCTGGACCCCGCGCATCCGGCAGCGGTCAAGCGCATGGCTGGCGTGCAGCGCAACTGGCGCGGCATGGAGACGGGCTTCTACCGCCTGGCTGACGGGTTTCCCGGTTGATTTGAAGGGCGAAGCGGGTAAGCTTCCCGGATGAACGCCGAAGCGCCGATCCCGTTTCCGCAGTCTGGTCCGGTCCCGGATCAGGTCAGTTTCGACCGCAAGGAGCTGGGCCAGATCCTTCGCGTCTATGGCCGGATGGTCGCCGCCGGGGAATGGCGCGACTACGCCATCGCGGCGATGCGCGACCTTGCGGTCTTTGCGATCTTCCGGCGCACCGCCGAAACCCCGCTGTATCGCATCGAAAAGCGCCCGAAACTGCGGGCGCGGCAGGGGCTTTACGCCGTGGTCGGCATGGACGGCCAGATCCTGCGCCGGGGGCATGATCTGGACCAGGTGCTCAAGGTTCTGGAAAAGCGGCTGATCGGGCCGGTCTGACGGAAGGCTCCTCGTGCGACTTCGTCTTCTCGTCGCTGCGGCCCAGCCACAGCGAGGAGTGACGCAGTCAACGACGAGCGGTCCGGTCACATCCTTTGCCGCGCCAGCACCAGTCCGCCGCCACCGGCCGAGATCCGCGCGACGCTGTCCCGGATCCCCTCATAGGCCACCGACATCGTATGCCCGTTCGCGTGGATCAGCCGGTCCTTGTCGACCACCAGCGCCACATGGCCCTTCCAGAAGATCAGATCGCCGCGCCGCATCGCCTCGTTCGCGGGCAGGTTCCGGCCAAACGCCATCTGCATGTCGCTGTCGCCCGGACAGGCCTTGCCACAGGCCTGCATCGCCAGTTGCACCAGCCCCGAACAGTCCAGCCCCATGCGCGAATTGCCGCCCCAGAGGTAAGGCGTCCCGAGCAGGCTTTCCGCCACGGTCGCCGGGTCGTCGGCCCATTCGCCCAGGGGACGCAGGTGGCGGATCGGGACATAGCCATGCGGCGTGTTGGCCCAGGCGCCCCAGGACCCGACCATCGCCAGGCGCGAGCCAAGGCTCAGCGCCGCCTTCTCGGGGGCCTGGACTTGCGGTTCCGAGTAAAGATGCGTCCCCGGCACCGCGACCCAATGGGTCGGGGCGGGTCCCTGGCCCAGGTCGCTTTCCGCCATCCAGCCGCAATAGCCGTCCTTGGCGGCCATCAGGAAGGCATGGCCCTTGTCGCGGTCGATCACCGTCACCGCCTCGCCCAGCAGAAGCTGCCGATCCCGCGCGCCGCCGGGGCTGGCCCGCAGGTTCGCCACCGGCACGATGACCTGGGCCTGCAATCCTTCGGTCAGGGGGGCATTCACCACCCCGCTGAGCGAGACATGCGCCACGCGTCCCGAATAGGGCGTCAGCCGTCTGTCCATCACCTGCTCTCCAACTCGTTCCCCACCCCGGTCCGATGGACCCTAAGGCGCCAACATGGCGCCCAACGCCCCAAGCATCGCCCGCGCGCCCTGGCCGACCCCGCCCTTGGGCCGCGCCGGCTGGTCGCTGGGCGTATGGCCGTAGATGTCGAAATGCAGATAGCGCGGCCCCTCCACGAAGCGCCGCAGGAACAGCGCCGCCGTGATCGACCCGGCAAAGCCGAAGCCCGGAGCATTGTCGAGGTCCGCGATGCCCGGCTCGATCACGCTTTCATAGGGCTCATGGAACGGCATGCGCCAGACCGGATCGAACCCCGCCCGCGCGCCTGCCTCCAGGGCCTCGGCCAACCCCTCGTCGTCGGTGTAATAGGGTGCCAGGTCCGGCCCCACTGCCACCCGCGCCGCGCCGGTCAGCGTGGCCATGCTGACAAGAACCGCCGCGGTCTCCTCGCAGGCATAGGCCAGCGCATCGGCCAGCACCAGCCGCCCCTCGGCATCGGTGTCGTTCACCTCGACCGTCAGGCCCTTGCGGCTGGTCAGGATGTCCTTCGGCTTCAGGGCGTTGCCCGAAACCAGATTTTCCACCGCCGGGACCAGCACGCGCAGCTGGACCGGCAGGTCCAGCGCCATGATCATCCGCGCCAGGCCCAGCACCGTGGCCGCCCCGCCCATGTCCTTCTTCATCAGGTTCATGCCACTGGAGGGCTTCAGGTTCAGCCCGCCCGTGTCGAAGCAGACCCCCTTTCCGACCAGCGTCAGCTTCGGCCCCCTGGTCCCCCAGCGCAGGTCCAGCAGGCGCGGGGCGCGCGGACTGGCGCGGCCGACCGCATGGATCATCGGGAAGTTCCGCGCCAGAAGCTCGTCCCCCCGGATCACCTCGGCCTGCGCGCCGTAGTCCGCCGCCAGCGCCAGGAAAGCCGCTTCCAGCTCCTCGGGTCCCATGTCCTCGGCCGGAGTGTTGATCAGGTCGCGGGTCAGAGCCTCGCCCTCGGCCATCGCGATCAGGCGGGCGCTGTCCAGCCCCTCGGGGCAGAGCAGGCGGGGCAGGCTGGGGGTCTTCTTCTTCGGGCGGTAGCGGTCGAAGCGGTAGCCCGACAACAGCCAGGCCAGCGCAGCCTCGGCCTGTTCTGCCGGGTCAAGCTGACCCTCCAGACGCCAGTCGCCTTCGGGCAGGCCCGCGATGGCCTTTGCCAGCCCGAAACGCGACCGCCGCCGCGCCTGGGTCGTGCCAAGGCCCGCAACCGCCCCGGCCACCCCGCCATCAGCCGCTGGCAGCAGCCGCAGTTCGCCCAGCCCGGCCTCAAAGCCGGTAGCGGTCAGCCACGCCGCCCAGGTCCGGCCCGACCCCGAAACGAAGGCCGCCAACTCCTCGGGCCGCAGCACATGCAGCGGCCTTGAACAGGAGGACGGGTCGGCAAAGGCAAGGCGACTGGTCATGGGTGGTTCGCGGCTGGGACTGTTCTGTGCAGTTGCCGGAATATTTCGCGCGAGATCAAGCATTTCCAGAGATATGGCGCGGATCGGCGAAAATTCCCCCTTCCCGCGCGCCGTCCGCGCCAAGGTCAGGGATTGCGGGCGGCGGCGCCAGCGCAATCTTCAATGGCAATCTGGCGGTGATCGCGGCCTAGAAGGTCTGGTCCGCCACCCCGGCCTCGGCACTCAACGAGCGTTCGGCGACCCGCATCAGGCGCGCCCAGACTGCCGAGAAGGCCGTCCCGTCCGCGCGTTCCAGGCAGATCCTGGCATCGCCCGCCACCGTGGCCAGCGTCAGCAACCCCAGGTCCGCCGCCATGCGACCCAGCCGGGACAGCTGGCGCGACAGGTCCTTCAGCTCTTGCCCGCGGACCTTTTCGGCGATCCCCGCCATCGTCAGCGCCAGTTCCCCCAGTGCGCGCGTCACCATCTGCTCGGCCACCGGGGCCCCCAGGTTGCGGTAGATCAACGCAATCGCCTCGACATCCTGACGCACGACCTCACGCGGTCGCAGAGCGGCTATCTCGCCCATCTCGAACACCCAATTTTCTTCACACCCAGGGGCAGATTGGCCCTTCTTGCTGAACAATTGGTTGCCCAGGCCGCGCTTGCCGGGGAATTTGCCCCTCGAATTTTCCGCAAATGCGGCATAGGCAGGGGGCGAAGAAGGACCAAGGACCATGATCGCGCATATCCGTCCGCTTCCCACCTATCTGGTCCAGCGCTTTCACGGCTGGCGCGCGACGACCTACCAGGACAACCGCGCCTGGTATCGTCGCCTGGCCGAAAGCGGGCAGCATCCGCGGGCGATGGTGATTTCCTGCTGCGACAGCCGGGTGCATGTCACCTCGATCTTCGGCGCGGATGAGGGCGAGTTCTTCATCCACCGCAACGTCGCCAACCTGGTGCCGCCCTACAACCCGGACGGCGACTATCACGGCACCTCGGCGGCGGTGGAATATGCCGTCACCGGCCTGGGCGTCGCGCATATCGTGGTGCTTGGGCATTCCAATTGCGGCGGCGTGAAGGGGTGCCATGACATGTGCCGGGGCCATGCGCCGCATCTGGAGGAGAAGACCAGCTTTGTCGGCCGCTGGATGGACATCCTGCGGCCCGGCTTCCAGAAGGTGTCAGACCTGCCCGACGACCAGATCCTGCCCGCTCTGGAAAAGCAGTCCGTGCTGACCAGCCTTGAAAACCTTCTGACCTTCCCCTTCGTCAAGGCGGCGGTCGAGGATGACCGGCTGACCCTGCACGGGCTTTGGACCGACACGGGCGAGGGCGGGTTGCAGAGCTATGATCCGGCGCGGGACGGCTTCTTCCCTGTCTGAAACCTTCCGCATCTGATTGCAAAGAGCCCGGCGGATCGCTCTGCCGGGCCCTTGCGTCGTGTCGAACGGTCAGCCCGCCGCGGTGACAGCGCGCCCGGTCAGCACCTTGACCAGGTTCGCCCGATAGGCCGCCGACCCGTGCAGGTCGGCGTTCATCCCCGCAGGATCGACCACCAACCCCGACAGGGCCGAGGCCGAGAAACTGGCCGACAGAGCCGCCTCCGCCTCGTTCCAGCGAAAGACGCCGTCGTTGCCTGCGCCGGTCACGGCCACCCGCACACCACCGGCATGTTTCGCCACGAAGACCCCGGTCAGGGCAAAGCGGCTGGCGGGCTGGTTGAACTTCACATAGGCCGCCTTCTGCGGGATCGGAAAGACCACACTGGTGATGAACTCGCCGTCCTCCAGCGCGGTGGTGAACAGACCCTGGAAGTAGTCGTCCGCCGCGATCCTGCGCCGGTTTGTCACCACCGTCGCAGCGGATGCCAGCACGGCCGCGGGATAGCAGGCCGCCGGGTCGTTGTTGGCGACCGATCCGCCGATGGTCCCCCGCGACCGCACCGCCGGATCGCCGATGCCCCCCGCAAGGTCCGCCAGCGCGGGGTAATGCGCGCGGGCCTCACGGGCGACGATGGCATGAGGCGTGGCCGCCCCGACGTGCAGCCCGCCATCGCCGATGCAGACGCCCTGCATCTCGGCAATGCCGGTCAGGCTGACCAGCACGCCAGGGGCGGCCAGTCGCTGCTTCATCGTCGGGATCAGCGTCTGTCCGCCCGACAGGGCCTGCGCCCCCTCGGCTGCCAGAGCCTTGGCCGCATCCGCGATGGTCGAGGGTTTCGCGAAATCGAAGTTGTGCATGACCTGCTCTCCCCTTAACCGTTGATCGCCGACCAGACCCGCGACGGCGAGACTGGCATGTCGATGTGCTTCACATGGGTGTGCCCCCCGCGATGCAGGGCGTCGATCACCGCGTTGACCACCGCTGGCGGGCTGCCGATGGCCCCCGCCTCGCCGCAGCCCTTCACCCCCAGCGGGTTGTGGGTGCAGGGAGTCTGGCAGGAATAGTCCACGTTGTAGAACGGCACGTCCTCGGCGCGCGGCATCGGGTAATCCATGTAGGACCCCGTCAGAAGCTGGCCGGTCTCGTCATAGGCGGTGAACTCGCACAGGGCCTGGCCGATCCCCTGGCCCACGCCGCCATGCACCTGACCCTCGACGATCATCGGGTTCATCACGTTGCCGAAGTCGTCGGCGCAATGGAAGGCCACCACATCGACCTTGCCGGTGCCCTCGTCGACCTCGACCTCGCAGATATAGGCGCCGGCGGGGTAGGTGAAGTTGGCCGGGTCGTAGAAGGCCGTCTCCTCCAGCCCCGGTTCCAGCGTTTCCAAGGGGTAATTGTGCGGGACATAGGCCGAGAAGGCGATCTCGCCGAAGGTCTTGGCCCTGTCCGTGCCCGCGACGCTGAACTTGCCATCCTCGAAGGTGATGTCGCCCTCTGCTGCCTCCAGCATGTGGGCCGCGATCTTCTTGCCCTTGGCGATGATCTTGTCCACCGCCTTGGTCATCGCGGTGCCGCAGACCGCCAGGGACCGCGAGCCGTAGGACCCCATCCCGAACGGGATCTTCGAGGTGTCGCCATGCACGATCTCGACCGAGCTGTCCGGGATGCCCAGCATCTCGGCCACGATCTGCGCAAAGACCGTCTCGTGGCCCTGGCCGTGGCTGTGCGCACCGACCATGACGCTGATGTTGCCGGTCGCATTCACCCGCACGGTCGCCGCGTCGTAAAGCCCGACCCGGGCGCCCAGGATGCCCACCAGATGCGACGGGGCGATGCCGCAGGCCTCGATCCAGGTCGACAGCCCCATGCCCCGCAGCTTGCCGCGCGCCTTGCTGTCGGCCGCGCGCTTCTCGAAGCCCGCCACATCGGCAATCGCCATCGCCTTGTCCAGCGTGGCCTGGTAGTTGCCGGTGTCGTAGACCAGGCCAACCGGCGTCGTGTAGGGGAACTGGTCCGGCGTCAGGAAGTTCTTCCGCCGCACCTCGAACGGGTCCAGCCCCAGTTCGCGGCACATCTTGTCGATGACCCGCTCCAGCGAATAGGTCGCTTCGGGCCGTCCGGCGCCGCGATAGGCATCGACCGGGGCAGTATTGGTGAAAACGG
>PNNE01000179.1 GCA_013824055.1 Rhodobacter sp.
GCGGCTTGCCTGTCCGAGATTTCGCGCCAGGCCTCGTTGATCAGCTGCAACCGGCGTTCGGCCAGCTTCATCGCTTCGGGCGGGACGCCGCGGGATTGCAGGACGTCGGGGTGGGTGTCGCGGACCAGGTCACGCCAGGCCTTGCGGGCCTCGGCCTTGCTGGCGTCGTGGGGCAGGCCGAGGACGTCGTAGGGGTCACGCGGCGCGCCTTCGACCAGGCGCGAGCGGACGATGTTGAAGCAGCGGTCGTCCAGGCCGAATTCGTCGGCGACATGGGCAAGGAAGGTGTCCTCTCCGCTGTGGTAGGACCCGTCGGCGACGGCGATCTGGAACAGGGCCTCCAGGATGTCGACCAGGACATGGTGGTCGTCGGCGCAGATCCGGTGGCCGTCGGGGTTGAACAGCCGGGCGATCTTGCGGGCATAGGCATCAAAGCCCGCGACATCCTGGCGGGCAAGGTCGTAGACGCGGGCGGCGTGCTGTTCCTCGCCCTCGGGGAAGGTGAAGATGCGGCGGAAGGCGGTGACCTCGTCGCGGGTCACGGTGCCATCGGCCTTGGCCATCTTGGCGCCAAGGGCAAGGACGGCGATGGTGAAGCCGATGGAGTGTTCGGGGGCAGGGGCGGTCCGCAGCCTGTCGAAGACGACAGAGAGCGGTTCGCCCTTGGCCAGGGCGGCGAGGGCTTCGGTGATGCGGGTCCAGATCGACATGGGGGTGACAATAACCGTGGCGTGGCTGGTTGTCAGAGGAAATCCTGCAACAGGCCAGGGGGGACGTGGCGGCCCGACATGCCGCCCGCTGCGGGACTGGTCTTCGGGGCCGGGGTGGGGGGTGGGGCCGGGTTGGGGGCCGGGGTGAAGGTGACAGCGGCAGCCAGTGGTTCGCAAGCGCAGCCGGGGCCGTGGCAGCGCCAGGCTCGGCGGGCCGGATCACGTCAGGACGCGGGTGCCTTGCGGCGTGTCGAAGGTCGCGCGGAGGGATCGGTAGGGGCCGAGCTGGACCTGGACGCGGGGGTCGGAAAGGCCGGTGAGGGCGCGTTGCAGGGCCGGGGCGTCGGGGTGGGTGATCTCCAGCCGCGCAAGGCGGATGCCGTGGTCCCGCAGGGTCCGCGCGGGATGCAGGTCGCCCTGCCACTGGATCAGCGCGGGAAAGCAGTCGTCGAAGGGCAGCTTGCCGGAGGCGGGCACCGCAAAGCGCCAGCGGTGGTCGCCGCGGGCAAGGTCGGTGGCGGTGCCGGTCGCGGCAGGGGCTGCCGCAAGGGCGGCGTCAAGATCCGCAGTCCGGCAGATCCAGTTCGTCAGGCGGGGAGCGCCCTGGAAATGGTCAAGATCGAACCAGCGCGGATGGGCGGGGCTTGCGGCCGAAGGGTCGATGGCGATGACTTCAAGGTAGAGGTCGCCGAGTCCGAGCAGGCGGTTGTGCGTGCCCATGTGCGGATGCTTTCCGCCCCCGGCAAGCGGCACGCCCAGCGCCCTTTCGACCCAGGCCGCGCCGTCTTCCAGCGTGGCGGCGGATACGGCGAGGTGATCAAGGTGCAGCATCACTCGGCCGCCATCGGCACGACCCTGGTCTGCGCCTTCAGGGCCAGCGCCAGGGCGGCGAAGCGGGCCTGGGCCACCTCGCCGAACAGGCCCAGGCCGTCTTCGGTCAGGGCCAGGGTCAGCTGACGTTTCTTCAGGTTCCAGCGCAACTCTCCGGCTTGCGCGGGATCGCCGATCGAGAACATCGCGCCGAATCGCATGGCCTTGCCCAGGGCCTCGGCATCCTGGACGTCGGCTTCGCTGAGCAGGCGGAACAGCGGCTCCATCCGGCTGCCCGAGCGGCTGTTCTTGTAGCGGTGCAGCAGTGCGAGACCCAGGAACACCCGGCCGGGGTGGTCAAGGCCGCCCAGGTTGGCGCGGGTGGCGTTGTCGAAACAGGCCTCGGCCCGGTAGTCGGGGTGGGCGCGCCAGGTGGTGTCGTGCAGCAGGCAGGCGGCCTTGACCAGGCGAAGCCGCTCGTGCGTGGCATCCTTGAACAGAGGTTCGAGAAAGGCGAAAAGCTTCTTGCCGAAGCCGGGGATGCGGGCCTGGGTCAGCTCGGTCATCCGCGCGGCCTCGATCAGGGGATCGCGGGCGCGCAGCCGGTCGGGCATCTGTTCGAACAGCAGCCCCTCGCGGATGCCGTAGGCCGAGACGTCGATCTCGGACGGCTTCAGGATGCGGATCATCTCGCGCAGGACTTCGCAGGCCAGCGGCACAAGCTCCATCCGCTCGGCGCTGGTGCCGGTGCGGCCGCGCAGCGCGGGCAGGTCGGTGGTCTGCAGCCAGTCCAGCGTGGCGGTCAGGCCATCGGGCGTCATGCGGTATTCGTGCAGGACGGTCAGCGGATAGCTGCGCCGTTCCATGTCAAGCCGCGCGATGACCCGCCAGCTGCCGCCGACCAGGTAAAGCCGGTCGCCATCGGGGCGGATGTCGCGGGCGGCGGCTTCCAGGACGGCGTCGATATGGGCCTTGCGCTTCCTCGGGTCGGCCGAGACCTGCTGCAGGCGGAAGGGGCCAAGCGGGGTCGAGACGCGCTTGCCGACGCGGCCGTTGCCGATGCGCGCCAGTTCCATCGAGTTGCCGCCGATGTCGCAGACGATGCCCTTGGCGTCGGGCCAGCCAAGCAGGACGCCCTGGGCCGACAGCCGGGCTTCTTCGTCGCCGTCGATGACATGCAGCCGAAGGCCGGTCTCGCGCAGGACGCGGGCCTGGAATTCGGGACCGTCCTCGGCCTCACGCGTGGCGGCGGTGGCGACGACCATGAAGGGAGAGATGTCCATGCCCTTGGCCAGCAGGGCAAACCGCTTCAGGGCGGCCACCGCGCGTTCCTTGCCTTCCGGGTTCAGGCGCCCGGTCTGCGCCATGCCCTTGCCCAGGCCGCACATGATCTTTTCGTTGTAGAAATAGGCAGGGCTGCGGGCCGCGCCGTCGAAGACCACCATCCGGACCGAGTTCGAGCCGACGTCGACCACGCCCACCCGCGACAGGGCCCGGGCCGAGGGGTCGTCGAACAGGGGTTTGCCGAATGGCCCCCAGTCGCCGGTGTCGTCGTCGGATAGCGCGGAATTGCCGTCTGCGGCCATGAGAAGAATCCCCCGGGGTCTTGCGGCGGCATCCTGCGAGCCTGCGCTGGCAGGGTCAACCGCCGCGCTGTCTGTCGGTTGCGTCTAGCGCTTGTTCCTGGGTGCGGGCTTGGCGCCGATGGCGCGCGCGGCCTCGGCGGCGGCGCGCAATTCCTCGGCGATTTCCTCGGCTTCCTCGGGGTCGAAGTCCAGCGGCAGTTCGATCCCGCCCTCGGCCTCGACATAGATGCGGACCATGCCGGCGTCGGTCGGCCCGATCTGCAGGTTCGCCGCGATCTCGCTGGAGTTGTTGATGCCCATGATCCGTGCTCCCGACTATGCGGCGGGGGTAGCGGGCGAGGCGGCGCGGTGCAAGGAAAAACCGTCCGGGCGGGCTGGCAAAGGTGCTTGCAATTCGGGGGGAGGGGGGCTAAATCGCCCCGCGAGTGCAGCCTTAGCTCAGTTGGTTAGAGCACCAGATTGTGGATCTGGGGGTCCCCCGTTCGAGCCGGGGAGGCTGTACCATCCTTCCCCCCCACTTGCCGCTTTTCCCCCAACTCCCGTTCCCCCCGCGTGCCGTTGTCAGTCGTCCTCGCCGTCGGTCGGGTGCAGCGCGATGATGCGGCGCAGAAGGTCGTCCAGCCGGGCCGCGTCCCTGGGTCCCAGGTGCGTGCGCAGATGGCGATCATAGGCGATGGCCTGCTGACCAAGCTGTGCAAAGACCGCGCGGCCCCGGTCGGTCAGCGTCAGGATTTCCGCCCGCCGGTCAAGCGGGCTTGGGCTGCGGGTGAGCCAGCCCCGGTCCTCCAGGGCCGCGACGGCCCGGCTGACCTTGGTCTTCTCGACATGGGTGCGGGCGCAGATGTCGCGCGCGGTCAGGGCGCCGAACTTGCCCAGATGTGCCAGCACCCGCCACTGAGTGCGCGTCATGCCGTAAGCGGCCTTGTAGCTGGCCTGAAAGCCCTTCGACGCCGCCTCGGCCGCCTGGTTCAGGAGATAGGGCAGAAAGAGCTGCAGGTCGAAGTCCTGGCCCGGCCCGGTGACTGTCCGGGTCATGGCTTCACCCGGTCGGGGTGGGCTGCGGCGACGGGGGGCAGGGCCTCCAGCCGGGCGGCGATGGCGGTGATGCGGGGAAAGCGGGTCAGGTCAACGTCCCAGCGCCGGGCATTGTAGACCTGGGGAACAAGGCACAGGTCGGCCAGGCCGGGTCGGTCGCCGTGGCAGAACCGGGTGTCGCCGGTCAGCATCGGCTCCAGCCCGCGGAAACCCAGGCTGATGAAGTGGGACATCCAGCCCTGCATCGTGATGCCCTGGCCAAGCGAGACGGCATGTTGTGCGACGCGCAGGTTGCAGACCGGCTGGATGTCCATCGCGATGGCATGGGCCAGCGCGCGGATGCGGGCGCGGTCGGCGGGGGCAATGGGCAGAAAGCCAGCCTTCCGGGTCTCGTCCAGGTATTCCAGGATGGCCAGCGACTGGATAAGCCGAAGGCCGTCGATCTGCAAAACCGGGACCAGGCCCTGCGGGTTCAGCCCCAGGTGTCCGGGATCGCTCTGCGCGCCGGCCGACAGGTCGACGGGGACCGCGCGGTAGGCAATGCCCAGAAGATTCAGTGCGATCCTGACCCGGTAGGCCGAGGACGAGCGCCAGTAGTCATGCAGGATCACCTCTGCGGTGGGGCCGGTCGTCATGGTGGGGGTCCTGAGGGCTGTTGCCGGGTGGGGTCCAGGGCAGGATAGGCTTGACTTGGTTGCGAGTGCAACTATAAATCCGGGCATCCGAGGAAGGAGCGTCCAATGACCCACGCGCTGCCGCACGGCATGACCCGCGCCCCTGGCGGCACTGGCCCAGTTCCAGGCTCATTGCCAGGATACATGCCCGGCTTCGGCAACGACTTCGAGACCGAGGCGCTGCCGGGCGCGCTGCCGCAGGGGCAGAACAGCCCGCAGAAATGCGCCTACGGGCTTTATGCCGAACAGCTGTCCGGGTCGGCCTTCACCAAGCCGCATCCCGAGCGGACCTGGTGCTACCGCATCCGCCCCTCGGTGAAGCACACCACGCGGTTTGCGAAGATCGAGGTGCCATTGTGGAAGACCGCTCCGCATGTGCTGCCGGAGGTGATCTCGCTCGGCCAGTACCGCTGGGACCCGGTGCCGCATGGGGCGGAGGCGCTGACCTGGATCACGGGGATGCGGACGGTAACGACGGCGGGGGACGTGAATGCCCAGACCGGGATGGCGGCGCATGTCTACACGGTGACCGCCTCGATGGTGGACGAGTATTTCCTTTCGGCGGATGGCGAGCTTCTGGTGGTCCCGCAAGAGGGGCGGCTGCGCTTTTGCACCGAGCTGGGGGTGATCGACCTGGAGCCGAAGGAGATCGCCATCCTGCCGCGCGGGCTGGTCTACCGGGTCGAGGTGCTGGAAGGCCCCGCCCGCGGCTTCGTCTGTGAAAACTACGGCGTGCCCTTCACCCTGCCGAACCGCGGCCCCATCGGCGCGAACTGCATGGCCAACCCGCGCGACTTCAAGACGCCGGTCGCGGCGTTCGAGGATCGGGACGCGCCGTCCTCGGTCGTGATGAAGTGGTGCGGCCAGTTCCATCGCACCAACATCGGGCACAGCCCGCTGGATGTCGTCGCCTGGCACGGCAACTATGCGCCCTGCAAATACGACCTTCGGACCTATTCGCCGGTGGGCGCGATCCTGTTCGACCATCCGGACCCGTCGATCTTTACGGTGCTGACGGCGCCAAGCGGGCTGGAGGGGACGGCAAACATCGACTTCGTGTTGTTCCGCGAGCGCTGGCTGGTGGCAGAGAATTCCTTCCGACCGCCGTGGTACCACAAGAACGTCATGTCCGAATTGATGGGCAACATCTACGGCATCTACGACGCCAAGCCGAAGGGGTTCGTGCCGGGGGGCATGTCGCTGCACAACTGCATGCTGCCGCACGGGCCGGACCGCACTGCCTTCGAGGGCGCGTCGAATGGCGAGCTGAAGCCCGAAAAGCTGGACGAGACGATGAGCTTCATGTTCGAGACGCGGTTTCCGCAGCACCTCACGGACTGGGCGGCGACGGCGGCACCCTTGCAGGACGACTACATCGACTGCTGGGCCAGCCTGGAGAAGAAGTTCGACGGCACGCCGGGCATCAAGTGACGGAAAGCGGGGGCCAGCCCCGTCGCCAGCGGTTCTCGGACCAGTGGCGCACCATTGGCGACCTCCGGGAGATTTCCGGACAGAAAATGAAGGAATCCGCATGGGCTTGATCCGATCCTGGGTGGAAAGCGCCAATGCGCCTGACCATCCGTTCCCGCTGAACAACCTGCCCTGCGGGGTGTTCTCGCGTCACGAGGCAAAGCCACGATGCGGCGTGGCGATTGGCGATTGCGTGCTGGACGTGGCGGCGCTGGAGGAGAGGGGGCTGCTTGTCCTGCCGGGCGGGCCGCTCATGGATGTGCCGGTCTGGAACAAGGTGATGCAGGCGGGACCCCAGGTCTGGGCGGCAGTGCGGGCGCGGCTGCTGGAGATGCTGGGCGAGGGTTCGGGCGAGCGGGCGGCCGTGGAGCCGCATCTGGTGCCCTTGGCCGAAGTGGCGCTGCAGATGCCCTTTCTGGTCAGCGAATACACCGATTTCTACGCGGGCCGTCACCACGCCACCAACGTCGGCACCATGTTCCGGGGGGCCGAGAACGCCCTGCCACCCAACTGGCTGCATATCCCCATCGGCTATAACGGTCGGGCGTCGTCGGTCGTGGTCTCGGGGACGGCGGTCCGCAGGCCCTGGGGGCAGGTGAAGGGGCCGGATCATGCGCTGCCCGCCTTCCAGCCCTCGCGCCGGTTCGACATCGAGCTGGAGCTGGGCGCGGTGGTCGGCACGCCCTCGGTCGGCCCGGTGACAGTGGCCGAGGCGGATGCGATGATCTTCGGCTATGTGCTGCTGAACGACTGGTCGGCGCGGGACATCCAGGCCTGGGAATACCAGCCGCTGGGGCCGTTCCAGGCCAAGGCGACGGCGACGACGATCAGCCCCTGGATCGTGACGCGCGCGGCGCTGGAGCCGTTCCGGTGTTCGACACCCCCCCGCGAGGTCCCGCTGCTGCCGCATCTGCAAGAGCCGGGGCCGATGCTCTATGACATCGCGCTCGAGGTCGGCCTGACGCCCGAGGGCGGCCGCGAGACGGTGATCGCGCGCACCAACTACCGCGAGATGTATTACTCGGCGGCGCAGCAGCTGGCGCATCACACGACCAGCGGCTGCCCGATGCGCACGGGCGACCTGCTGGGGTCCGGGACGATCTCTGGCCCCGCCAAGGATGCGCGCGGCAGCCTGCTGGAGCTGAGCTGGGGCGGCAAGGAGCCGATCGCCATCGACGGCGGCACGCGCAGTTTCATCGAGGACGGTGATACGCTGGTGCTGCGCGGCACGTGTCTGGGCGACGGCTATGCCATCGGTTTCGGGGCCTGCAGCGGCCAGGTTCTGCCGGCGTTGCCCGACCCCTATCGCCGACCATAGGACCGCCTGCTGCCGCCGGTTGACAGAATCTGCCCGCAGGATCAGAAGCGCGGGGCCTTCCGCCAGCTGACCGGGGATACCGCCGCCATGACCCGTCCTGCCGACGACCAGAGCTTTCAGCGTGCCACGGCGGTCATCCCGCGCGGCGTGGCGCATTTCCATCTGGCGGCACCGGGGGCCACCCGCGACTTTGCCTTCCTGGCCTTGCCGCGCTTTACGCTTCTGGCCTTTGCCTCGGCCATCGAGCCGTTGCGGATCGCCAACCAGCTGACCCAGCAGCCGCTGTACCGCTGGCGGCTGGTCAGCATGGATGGGGGGCCGGTGGAAAGCTCGGCCGGGGTTCGGATCGAGGTGGACCAGGGGTTGCAGGTCCTGGGCCGCGAGACGACGGTGATCGTCTGTTCGGGCACCGATGCCAGCCAGGCGGCGGATCGCAAGGTGCTGGGCTGGCTGCGCGATCATGCGCGCAAGGGCGGCAGTCTTGGCGCGATCTGCACCGGAGCCTACACTCTGGCACGCGCGGGGCTCTTGGGCGACGACAGCCCGGCTGTCCACTGGGAAAACCGCCCCGCCTTCCGCGAGCTTTTCGATGTCGAGCCCCTGCAGCAGATCTACGTCATCGGCCGCAAGCATTTCTCTTGCGCGGGCGGCGAGGCCGGGGTCGACCTGATGCTGGCGCTGATCGCCCAGGATCACGGCCAGAAGCTGGCGGATGCGGTGGCCGAGATGTGCCTGCACAGCCGCCGCCGCGAGGCGAATGCCACGCAGAAGGCGGCGTTTCCCGCGCCGATGGCCGCGCGGCATCCCGCGGTGGCGCGGGTGATCGCCGCGATGCAGGCCAATATCGCCACGCCGCTGGACCGCGACCAGCTGGCCGGGGTCTTCGGCCGTTCGCCCCGCCACATGGAGCGCATCTTCCAGGCAGTCCTGCAAGAGACCCCCAAGGGTCACTACCTGGGCCTGCGGCTGGAAGAGGCGCGGAACCTTCTGGCCGACACCACCCTGTCGATCCTCGAGGTCGCCATCGCCACCGGCTTCAATTCCCGGTCGAGCTTTTCCAAGGCCTACCGCAAGCGCTTTGGCACCAGCCCGGCCCGCTACCGCTAGAGTCGCCCGGATGACAGTGGCGGGCGGGCTTCACCCGGACCGGGGCGGCAGCTAAGCTGCCCGCCCCTAGCCTTCGAGGATTCGCATGAGCCTGACCCAGATCCCCCGCCTGATCGCCTCGGAAATCGGTGCTGCGCCAGGGCAGGTCACCGCAGCGATGCAGCTTCTGGACGAAGGCGCCACGGTGCCCTTCATCGCGCGCTACCGCAAGGAGGTGACGGGCGGCCTTGACGACACCCAGCTGCGCCGCCTGGAGGAACGCCTGGGCTACCTG
>PNNE01000079.1 GCA_013824055.1 Rhodobacter sp.
GGATCAGGTGCTTGCCCAGATCAGCTGCTTGCCCAGGGACCGTGCGGATGGTCCAGGCCGTCAAGCCGCCGGAACCCGTGCAGGCCGAAATAGTCGCGCTGGCCCTGGATCATGTTCGCGGTCCCGCGCGCGGTGCGCATCAGGTCGAACCAGGCCAGGCCCGCCGACAGCGCGGGCAACCCCAGACCATGCAGCGCCCCCTGCGCCACCACCCGGCGCAGGGCGGGGGTGGTCTGGCGCAGAAGGTCGGCGAAGAACGGCGCCAGCATCAGGTTGCGGGTCGGGTCCTGGGCCAGCGCCTCGGCCATGTCGTTCAGCATCGCCGAGCGGATGATGCAGCCGGCGCGCCAGACCCTGGCTATGGCCGGCATGTCCAGCGCCCAGCCGAATTCATCCGCCGCCGCCGTCATCATCGTGAAACCCTGCGCATAGCACAGGATCTTGCCCGCGATCAGCGCCTGTTCCAGGTCCCCGACCGGCAGGGTGGCGCGGGTCGGAGCCGGCCCGTACAGCGCCTCGCCCGCCGCCCGTTCGCCCCGCCGCGAGGACACGTTGCGCGCCATCACCGCCGCCTCGATCACCGGGACCGGGGTGCCAAGGTTCTGCGCCTCGATCGCGGTCCAGCGCCCGGTGCCCTTCTGGCCCGCCGCGTCGACGATCATGTCCAGCAGCGGCCCGCCCGTGACCGGATCGACGGCGCCCGCGACGGCGGCGGAAATCTCGACCAGGTAGGAGCGCAGGACACCTTCGTTCCAGCGCGCAAGGATCGGTGCGATCTGCGGCGCGGTCAGGCCGAGGCCGTCGCGCATCACGCCGTAGACCTCGGCGATCATCTGCATGTCGGCGTATTCGATGCCGTTGTGGACCGCCTTGACGAAATGCCCCGCCCCGGCCTCGCCCATGTGGTCGGCGCAGGGCGTGCCATCATCGGCCTGCGCGGCGATGGCGCGGAAGACCCCGGCCATGCGGTCCCAGTCCTGGCGTGTGCCGCCCGCCATGATCGCCGGGCCGTGCCGCGCGCCCGCTTCGCCGCCGGAAACGCCGATGCCCATGAAGCGGAACGGCAGGCCCTGCGCGGTGCGCCGGTTGGTGTCGTGGAAGTTGGCGTTGCCCGCGTCGATGACCAGGTCCTCGGGTGCCAGGTGCTTGGCGAGCTGGGCCAGCATGTCGTCGACCGGCTTGCCCGCCGGGACCATCAGGATGATCGACCGCGGCGGGGCCATCGCCGCTACCAGGCCGGCCAGCGTGTCGGTCGGGACGATCTGCGCGGCCAGGGCGCCCGCCCCGGCGTGAAACTCGGCCGTGACCGAGGCCGTGCGGTTCCAGACCGCGATGGGAAAGCCCTTTTCGGCGATGTTCAGCGCCAGCGCCGCACCCATCGTTCCCAGGCCGATCAGCCCGACCTGCGGTTTCGTCATGGCCATTGCGCGCCCCTCCGGTTCAGGACGACCGCGTAGAGCCCGGTCGTCGCGGTGATGAAAAGCCGGTGCTTCGCCCGCCCGCCGAAGCAGAGGTTCGAGACCACCTCGGGCACCAGGACCTTGCCCATCAGATGCCCGTCCGGCGCGAGGCAGTGCACGCCGTCGCGGGCCGAGGACCAGAGGTTGCCCTCGTCATCCACCCTGATCCCGTCGGCGCAGCCAGGGTCGATCCGGTGGAAGAGGGACCCCCCCTTGGGCCGCCCGGTTCCCATGTCGAAGCTGAGGATGTGCTGTGGGTCGGCGTGGAAGGCGCGGCCGGTGTCGGCGACGTAAAGCCGGCTTTCATCGGGGCTGAAGGCCAGGCCGTTGGGGCAGGCCATGTCGGTGATCACCGCCTCGATGGTCCCGTCGGGGTCGACGCGGTAGACCGAACAGGGCAGCTCTGCCTCGGCCCTGAACCCCTCGTAGTCGCTGACGATGCCGTAATGCGGATCGGTGAACCAGATCGCCCCGTCGCGGCTGACGACGACGTCGTTGGGGCTGTTCAGCCGCTTGCCCCGGTAGCTGTCGGCGATCACGGTGATCTGTCCGTCCCACTCGGTCCGCGTGACCCGCCGCGTGCCATGCTCGCAGGAGATCAGCCGTCCCTGCCGGTCCCGCGTATGGCCGTTGGCGTGATTCGCGGGAGCGCGGAAAGTGGTCAGCCCGGAATAGCCATAGCGCAGGATGCGGTCGTTGGGGACGTCCGAGAACAGCAGGCACTGCTGGTCGCCGAACCAGACCGGACCTTCGGCCCAGTCGAAGCCCTCGGCCAGTTTCTTCAAGGGCGCGTTGTGCAGGACATAGTGTCCGAACGTTGGATCAACGATCTCGAACCACGAAGCGCTTGCGGTCATGGGTCACCTCCGTTAGCGCTCACTCTTGCCCAGCGGACGCGAGGGCACAAGACGCGGAGGAGCCGATGTCGCATTCCTTGTTCGACCTGACCGGGCGGCGCGCGCTGGTGACGGGGGCGTCGCAGGGGATCGGGCTGGCCCTGGCGCGGGGGCTGGCCAAGGCCGGGGCGCTGGTGGTGATCAACGGGCGGGACGAGGCGCGGGTCCGGGCGGCGGCCGCGACGATCCCGGGGGCCGAGGTGCTGGTCTTCGACGTGACGGACCACGAGGCGGTGCGCGCCGCCGTGGACGGGTTCGAGGCGCAAGGCCTGCCCATCGACATCCTGGTGAACAACGCGGGCATCCAGCACCGCGCGCCCCTGCAGGATTTCCCCGCCGAGGCGTTCGAGCGGCTGTTGCAGACCAATGTCGGCTCGGTCTTCCACGTGGGTCAGGCTGTCGCGCGCCACATGATCGCGCGCGGGCGCGGGCGGATCATCAACATCGCCAGCGTGCAGACGGCGCTGGCCCGGCCCGGCATCGCGCCCTACACGGCGACGAAGGGCGCGGTCGGCAACCTGACCAAGGGCATGGCGACCGACTGGGCGCGGCATGGCCTGACCTGCAACGCCATCGCGCCGGGATATTTCGAGACGCCGCTGAACGCCGCCCTGATGGCCGACCCCGAGTTCGACGCCTGGCTGAAGCAGCGCACTCCGGCGGGCCGCTGGGGCAGGGTCGAGGAGTTGCAGGGCGCCTGCATCTTCCTGGCCTCGGAGGCGGCAAGCTTTGTCAACGGCCATGTGCTTTACGTCGACGGCGGCATCACGGTGTCGCTGTGAGGCGGATCGTGATCATGGGGGTCTCGGGCTGCGGCAAGTCCTCGGTCGGTGAGGCGCTGTCGGCCCGGTTGGGCATCGCCTATTTCGACGGCGACGACCTGCACACTCCCGACGCCGTGGCCAGGATGCGCGACGGGATTGCCTTGACCGATGCCGACCGCTGGCCCTGGCTGGACCGGGTGGCCGCGGTGCTGCGGGACAAGGCCCCGGTGATCATCGGCTGCTCGGCCCTGAAGCGGGCCTACCGCGACCGCATCCGGGAGGGCGCGGCTGGGCCGGTGACCTTCGTCCACCTTGCGGGAAGTCGCGCGTTGATCGCGGCGCGCATGGGCGCGCGGACCGGGCATTACATGCCGACCACGCTGCTGGACAGCCAGTTTGCGGCGCTGGAGCCTCCCGGCCCGGAGGAGGCGATCACCGTGGACATCGCGCTGGACCTGCCCGCTCTGGTCGCGGCGGTGCTGGACCGGCTGCCCCAGGATCGGGGCGGTTCCTAAATCGAGCGCTTCGCGCGTGCCTTTTGTCTCGCGCTTTCGCGTGAAGGACGCGAAAGCGCTCGGCCGTCGGGGACGCTTCGCCCCCCAAACCCCCAGAGGATATTTGTGCAAATGTGAAAGGCTGACGGGACCTGGCGGAACAGGGTCGTTTTCGATCTTGAACCGTCCGGAATTCCGGCGCAGACAGAGGGGGATGGTTCCCGGCCAAACCACGCGCGGCCGGGTGAAAAGGGAACGGGGTGAGGTGTAGGCAACAGCCGCCGAATCCCCGACTGCCCCCGCAACTGTAAGCGGCGAGCGACCCCTCTCATGCCACTGGTCTGCCGTTCGAACGGCGGGCCGGGAAGGCAAGGGGAAGCGGCGACCCGCGAAGTCAGGAGACCTGCCATCGAAAATGTAACCCACCGGGCGGGGTGCCCCGGAAGGAGATTTCGATGGACGAACTTCCCCAGGGGTCCCGGCCCCGGACGTATTCGGTGGCGCAATCCGCGCCGCATCAGGTGCTGGTCTGCAAGGCCTGCAAGCACAAGGGCGATGTCTGCAAGCCCGGCTTCGCTCTGCTGAGAAAGCTGCGAGACGCGATTTCGGCGGCGGGGCTTGGCGAGGCGTTCGAGGTCTCGGGCACGGCCTGTCTGGCGGGCTGCGTGCCCGATCACGGCGAGCCCTGCGTTGTCGGTTGGCGCGCGACCGGCAAGGCGACCTGGCTGTTCGGCGACATTGACCCCGACCAGCCGCTGGACGACCTGGTCGCCTTCGCCCGCAGCTATGCCGCGCTGAAGGACGGCTGGATGACCGGCCGCGACCTGCCGACGCGGCTTTGCGACACGACCCTGGCGCGCATCCCGGCCGCGATGATCGTCACGCAGGAAGGGGCGATCCAGTGACCGTGCTTGAACTGCGCAACGTCACCTGGGGTCCGAAGCGCGCCCCGGCAATCCTGCACGACATCTCGTTCCGGCTGGCGGAGGGCGAGGTCCTGGCGATCTGCGGGGCGAACGGGGCGGGGAAGTCCTCGCTCTTGCGACTGCTCTATCGCCACCAGGTGCCGCTTTCCGGCTCGATCATCGTCGAGGGCCGCGATCTGTGGCATCGCCCGGCACGGGAAGCGGCGCGGATCGTGGCGGCCGTCCTGCAGGAACAGCCGACGGACTTTGCGCTGACCACGCGCGACATCGTCCTGCTTGGCCGTCTGCCGCACCGGCAGGGGATGGGGCCGGGGGTGCGGGACACCGCGATCTCCGAGGCCGCACTGGTCAGGATGGACCTGTCGCACCTGGCCGACCGCCGGTTCGGCACGCTTTCGGGCGGCGAGCGTCAGCGGGTCATGGTCGCGCGTGCCCTGGCGCAGGAACCCCGCATCCTGGTGCTGGACGAGCCCACCAACCACCTCGACATCCGGCATCAGCTGGAACTCCTCCGCCTGCTGCGCGGGCTTGGCCTGGCGGTGGTCTGCACGCTGCACGACCTGACCCTTGCCGCCGAATTTGCCGACCGCGTGCTGATCCTGGACCAGGGCCGCGTGATTGCCGACGCCGCCCCGGATCAGGCGCTGACCGAAGCCACCATCGCCCGCGCCTTCCAGGTCGCGACACGGATCGACCGATCCGGCACGTCTCCCCGTTTCTCCTTTCAGTTGGACCACTAGATGAAAACCTCACTCCTCGCCCTTCTCCTTCTGTCCACCCCCGCACTGGCCTTCCCGGTCACGGTGCAAAGCTGCAACCGCGAGATCACCTTCGACGCCGCGCCCACCCGCGCGATCGCCAATGACGTGAACCTGGTCGAGATGATGCTGGCCCTGGGCCTGCAGGACCGGATGGTCGGCTATACCGGCGTTTCGGGCTGGAAGACCCTGGACGCGGAACTCCGCGCCGGAATCGCCGAACTGCCGGAGCTTTCCGCCAAGTACCCGACGCGTGAAGTGCTGCTGGATGCCGAACCCGACTTCTTCTTCGCCGGCTGGAACTACGGCATGAAGGTCGGCGGCGAAGTCACGCCCGAGACGCTGGAACCGCTTGGCATCAAGACCTACGAGCTGACCGAAAGCTGCATCCACATCGGGCCGAAGTCCAAGGCCAGCATGGATGACATGTACAACGACCTGTTGAACCTTGGCATGATCTTCGGGGTTTCGTCCCGGGCCAGGGACCTGGTGGCAGGCTACCAGTCGCGTCTGGCCGAGCTGACGGCCGAGGTTGACCGCACAACCCCGCTGCGCGTCTTCGTCTATGACAGTGGCGAGGAAACCCCCTTCACCGCCGGGCGCTACGCCATGCCCACCGCGCTGATCGAGGCGGCGGGGGGCGTGAACATCATGGACGACCTTGACAAGAGCTGGGCCACCGTCGCCTGGGAGCCGGTGGTGGAGCGCAACCCCGAAGTGATCGTGATCGTCAACTACGGCGACGTGACCGCCGAGCAGAAGATCGCCTTCCTTGAGGCAAACCCCGCCTTCGCAAGCATCGACGCGGTCAGGAACGACAGATATGTCGTGCTTGAATACGTCGAGGCAACCCCCGGCCCGCGCAACATCCGCGCGGTGGAAAAGCTGGTGCAGGGCTTCTGGGGGAAATGATGCCCGACCACCGCTCATCGCCTGGCTTCGCCGCAACTCGCTGCCACCTCGACCGGGCCACCGGCGAGGCGGGCAGGCCGTGCCGCGACGCGCCGCCCGGAGCCGCGACATGACCGAGACACCGCTTGCCACCACGGCCCATCCGGTCCTGCGCCTGTCGCGCAGGGCGGGCGTCGTGCTTGGCGGCTGCGGGGTGCTTTTCGGTGCCATCCTGGTCGCCGTGTCGACCGGGGCGGTGCCGGTCCCGCTGGCCACCGTCTGGGGCGTGCTGGCCAACCAGCTGATCCCCGGCATCGTGACCCCGGACTGGACCGCCGGGCGCGAGGCCATCGTCTGGGACATCCGCTTTCCCCGCGCGCTTCTGGCCGCCCTGGTCGGGGCCGGGCTTGGCATCACCGGCGCGGCCCTGCAATCGGTCACCAGAAACCCGCTGGCCGACCCGCACCTGCTTGGCATCTCGTCTGGCGGGGCCTTTGGCGCCATTGCGGCCCTGTTGCACACCGGGCTTTTCCTTGGCCTGCTGACCGTGCCCCTGATGGCTTTCGCCGGGGCCCTGGCCGCCACCGTGCTTGTCCTTGCCGTCGCCCGCGTGACAGAGGCCACCAGTGCCGACCGCCTGGTCCTGGCGGGCGTCGCCGTCAGCTTCATCATCATGGCCGGGGCCAATATCCTGATCTTCCTTGGCGATCCGAAGGCGACCCACACCGTCGTCTTCTGGATGCTGGGCGGCCTTGGCCTGGCGCAGTGGAGCCACCTGATCTACCCGCTTGCCGTCCTTGTTCCGGCGGGTCTCTGGCTCTGGAGCCAGGCCCCCGCCCTGAATGCCATGTCCCTTGGCGACGAGACCGCCGCCTCGCTGGGCATCCCGGTCGCCCGGTTCCGGCTTTCGGTCTTTGTCGCAGGCGCGCTGGTGACCGGGGTGATGGTCGCCTTCTCGGGCATCATCGGCTTTGTCGGGTTGATGATGCCGCACCTTGTCCGCCTGGTCGCCGGGGGTGACAACACCCGCGTCCTTCCCCTGTCAGCGCTGTTCGGGGCGATCTTCCTGGTTCTTGCCGACACGCTGGCCCGCGTCGTCATGGCGCCCGAGGACATGCCGATCGGCGTCGTCACCGGCCTGGTGGGCGGGGTGTTCTTCCTCTGGCTGATGGCGCGCAGATCTTGAAGAAGGATCGGGCATGACCGGGCGCATCATGATCCAGGGCGCCGGCTCGAACGTCGGCAAGTCGGTGCTGGTCGCGGGCCTCTGCCGGCTGTTCACCCGGCAAGGCCTGACGGTGCGCCCCTTCAAGCCGCAGAACATGTCGAACAACGCCGCCGTGGCGACAGGCGGAGAGATCGGCCGCGCCCAGGCGCTGCAGGCCCGCGCTTGCGGGGTCCAGCCGCATGTCGACATGAACCCGGTCCTTCTGAAGCCCGAGTCGGAAACCGGCGCGCAGGTCATCGTCCAGGGTCAGCGCCTGACCACCCTGCGCGCCAGGGACTATGCGGCGCTGAAGCCGCAGCTGATGGCCCCGGTCCTGGACAGCTTCCACCGCCTGCGGGCCCAGGCCGACCTGGTCATCGTCGAAGGCGCGGGCAGTCCGGCCGAGGTGAACCTGCGCGCGGGGGACATCGCCAACATGGGCTTCGCCCGCGCCGCCGAGGTGCCGGTGATCCTGACCGGAGACATCGACCGCGGCGGCGTGATCGCGCAGCTGGTGGGCACGCAGGCCGTGCTGGACCCAGCCGACGCCGCGATGATCAAGGGCTTCCTCATCAACAAGTTCCGTGGCGATCCCCGGCTGTTCGACGACGGCTACCGGCTTGTCGAACAGCGCACCGGCTGGCCCGGCCTTGGCACCGTGCCCTGGTTCCCGCAGGCGCATCGCCTGCCCGCCGAAGACGCCGCCGATCTGGGCGGCACGCGCGGAACGGGCGCGTTCCTGATCGCCGTCCCGCACCTGAACCGCATCGCCAATTTCGACGATCTCGACCCCCTGGCGCAGGAACCCGGCGTCACTCTCAGGATCATCAGACCCGGCCAGCCCCTGCCGGTCGAGGCCGATCTGATCATCCTGCCGGGCAGCAAGGCGACCATTGCCGACCTGGCCCATTTCCGCGCCCAGGGTTGGGACATCGACCTCGCCGCCGCGCTGCGCCGGGGCGCAAGGGTCCTTGGCCTGTGCGGCGGCTATCAGATGCTGGGGCGCGAGATCGCCGACCCCGAGGGGATCGAGGGCAAGCCCGGTTCGGTCTCTGGTCTGGGGTTGCTCGACCTGGTCACCGTGATGACCCCCGACAAGCGGGTGACCGAGACGACGGCACTGCATCCTGCCTCGGGGACGCAGGTCAAGGGCTACGAGATCCACCTGGGCCGCACGACCGGGCCGGACCGCGCCCGGCCGATGTTCACCGTGGACGGCCAGCCCGAGGGCGCGGTGCGCGGGGATGATCGGGTGATGGGCAGCTACCTGCACGGCATGTTCACCCAGGACGCGTTTCGTCGGGCCTACCTTGCCAGCCTTGGCGCGACGCCGGGCCGTGTCAGCTATGACCGGACCGTGGACGAAACGCTTGATGCCCTCGCCGACCACCTTGCAGCGCATGTCGACTGCGCCCGGCTTCTGGATCTTGCGCAAGAGTAGCAACTGTCTTTCAGACAGTCTGTTTCACATGGTTCTGGCTGTTGCGGATCATTGCGTTGAGGATGGTGAGGAGTTTTCTGGCGCATGCGGTGAGGGCGAGTTTGACGGGTTTTCCGGCGGCTTCGAGGCGAGCT